>JACQFS010000097.1 GCA_016199935.1 Verrucomicrobiota bacterium | reverse complement strand
GTCGGCCAGCACGCGGCCCTTGAAGAAATCCGTGGCCACTTTCGCGTCGAGCTTCGCGGCGCGGCCGAAGTCCGCCAGCGCCGCGCCCCAGTCGCGGTGTTCGCGATGGAGTTCGCCGCGACGCACGAGCAGCACCGCATCGGCGGGATTTTTTTCCAGCTCCGCCGTGGCCGCCGCGAGCCGTTCGTGGACATCGCCGTGCGCGCCGGCCCAATTCGTGGACAGCCACAACCAGGCAAAGAGGAGCCGGAGTTGTTTCATCTGATTCTGCGCAGTCTAGCCGGGGCCACGGCCTCGCTTCAAGCTCCGGCATGGCCAACTTCCCCCGGGCATGGTAAATGATTCGTCGTTCCCGAACGTCAGACCATTACGCATGAAAATCACGCAGGCATTGCAGGCCGAACACGTCGTCTTCCACAACCTGTTCGACTACGTCGAGCGCGTCGCGCCCAGGCTGCGAACGCTCGCGGAAGTGCGCGCGCTCGCCGGTTTGCTGGAATCCCTCATTGAAGTCCACGGCAAGGTCGAGGACCGCCTGCTCGTCGAACCGCTGGAGCCGAGCCTCCACCAACTCGGCCACCACGAAAATTTCCACGACGAGCACGACGAAATTGACCGCAGCCTCGCCGCGATCCAGACGGCGCGGCAGGTCGCGCCCGCGCGGCACGCGCTCGTGCGGGTGGTCGTGCTGGCCCGCCGGCATTTCGACAAGGAGGAGCGGATCGTCTTCCCGATGGCGGAAAAAATCCTGAGCGCCAAAACCCTGCTGCACCTCGGCGAACGCTGGGTCGCGGAGCGGAAGGATCTGGTCGCGTAACAGGTCGAATTCCCGCCCGGCGGCTTCAGTCCATTGATGGCGCCGCCCGTGCCGAGGTGTCCGCCGATGGCGAAGCGTGAAACTTTTCGCCCGCCGCCCGCGTCCAGCAACCGTGGCCACGACGAATCGCGGCAAGTCCTCCGATGAGAAACAATTTGAAGCCGAATGAAATCCGCCGGGCCGGGACGAAATCCTGGCCCGCTCTCCTTTTGCTCGCCTCGTGTGTCGCCGCGCGCGCCGCGTAGGGCGATGACTCGGCGGATGGCCCCGAGCCGGTTCCACCCGCCGCGGCCCCGGCCCAGCCCGCGCCCGCGCGCGTCCAGAAAGTCGAAGCCTTCGCGCTCGTCGGCACCGCGAGCTATGGCCAGGACAGCTTCGCCTTCTTCGACGGCAACGACGCGAACTTCAAGCAACTGCTCCATCCGAACGACCAGATCGCCGGCTGCACCGTGGTGGCCATCGCGCATGACCATGTGCAGCTCAAGACCGGCGATCAGGTGATCGAGCTGCCGGTGAAGATGCAGTTGCGGCGCGAGAACGCGGGCGAATGGAAACTGCTCGCCATGACCGAAAACTTCACGCCCTCCGTGCGCGAGCCCGAGCCGCGCGAAGGGTCCGCGCCGGCCTCGCAATTCACCACCCGCTCCAGTTCTTCGTCGAAGGGTTCGCGCGGGGAACCGCCGCCCGGGGAAATCTCCGAGAAGGCGCTCAAGAAGATGGAGGACCAGTTCAAGTCGGCGATGAAGGAGGAAGCAAAGGCCGAAAAGGAGTTGAAGAGCGCAACCGCCCCCACCAGCGGCAAGTCTTCCAAGAAATCCAGCAAGCGTTCCCGCCAGCCGTAGACCGGGACATTTTTTCCTGACCCGGATCATCCGCGTGTTTGCGAGTTCCGGACGCCTCGCCCCTCCGCCCGCACCTTGACAATTCGGATCACGCCTTACCGAACTCCAGCGCGTCGCCCTTGGCCGTGACTTTGATTTTGTCGCCGGGCATGAACTCGCCGGCGAGCAGGCGCGTCGCGAGCGCGTTGAGCAGATGCTCCTGGATCGCCCGTTTGAGCGGACGCGCGCCGAACTGCGGGTCGTAGCCTTCCTTCGCGATGACCTTCTTCGCGGCGGCGTTCACATCCAGCGTGTAGCCTTGCTCGGCCAAACGCTTCGTCACGCGCGCGAGTTGAATGTCCACGATCTTCGCCAACTCCTCCTCGTCGAGGCTGTGGAAGATGATCGTGTCGTCCACGCGGTTGAGGAACTCGGGGCGGAAGTGGCGCTTCAATTCGGCCATCACCTTGTCCTCCATCGCCGAGCGCGCGCCGATGGTCGTCTTCCCGTCGAGGAAATATTCCTGGATGATCGGCGAGCCGATGTTCGAGGTCATGATGACGATGGTGTTTTTGAAATCCACCGTGCGCCCCTGCCCGTCCGTGAGGCGGCCGTCGTCGAGGACTTGCAGCAGCACGTTGAACACGTCGTGGTGCGCCTTTTCGATTTCGTCGAAGAGCACCACGCAGTAGGGCCGGCGGCGGACGGCTTCGCTCAACTGCCCGCCTTCCTCGTAGCCGACGTAGCCCGGCGGCGCGCCGACGAGCCGCGAGACGGCGTGCTTCTCCATGTATTCACTCATGTCAATGCGCACCATCGCCTGCTCGTCGTCGAAGAGGAACTCGGCGAGCGCGCGGGCCAGCTCGGTTTTGCCGACGCCGGTGGGGCCGAGGAAAATGAAGGAGCCGATGGGACGGTTCGGGTCGCCGAGTCCCGAGCGCGCGCGGCGCACGGCATTGGCAACGGCGGCGATGGATTCCTTCTGGCCGATGACGCGCGCGGCGAGGCGTTCCTCCATCTTCACAAGTTTCTCACGCTCGCCTTCGAGCATCTTGGTGACGGGGATGCCGGTCCACGCAGCGACGACTTTGGCGACGTCTTCCTCGGTGACCTCCTGACGCAAGAGCGCGGGCTGCTTGCCGGTGTGGCTCTTGGCGGACTGCTTCTCGACGGCGGCAAGTTTCTTTTCCAGCTCGGGAATTTTGCCGTATTGGATTTCCGCGGAGAGCTGGAGGTTGTTCTTGCGGAGCGCCTGCTCCAGTTCCGTCTTCGCCTGCTCCAACTGCGCGCTCATGACGCTCACGGCATTGATCGCCGCCTTCTCGTTCTGCCATTGCGCGGTAAGCGCGGCGGACTTCTCCTTCAGATTGGCGAGGTCGGCATCGAGTTTCTTGAGATGCGCCTTGCTGGCGTCGTCCTTTTCCTTCGCGAGCGAGGTGCGCTCGATCTCGAACTGCAATATTTGCCGGTCGAGCTTGTCAATGTCCGTGGGCTTGGAATCGAGTTCCATTTTCAGCCGAGAGGCCGCCTCGTCCACGAGGTCCACCGCTTTGTCGGGAAGAAAACGATCCGCGATGTAGCGATGCGAGAGCGTCGCGGCGGCAACAAGCGCCGCGTCCTGAATGCGCACGCCGTGGTGCGTCTCGTAGCGCTCCTTGAGCCCGCGCAAAATCGCGACGGTGCTCTCGACGCTCGGCTCGGCCACATACACGGGCTGGAAACGACGTTCGAGCGCGGGATCTTTTTCGACGTGCTTGCG
>JACQFS010000103.1 GCA_016199935.1 Verrucomicrobiota bacterium | reverse complement strand
GAAGGATCTGGATTTCAAAAAAACGAAGGCGCGCATTTTCCACCTCGGCTATCTGCTGTTGCTCGACGCGCTCGACGCGCCGGACCGCGTGCATGGCACCAAGGCCGCCGCGCTCCTCGCCCGCGCGCAGGCCGCCGGCCTCAAGACCAGCGTGGACGTGGTGAGCGAGGACAGCGACCGCTTCGCGAAGGTGGTCGCGCCCGCGCTCAAGTTCACCGACTACTGCATCCTCAACGAGCTCGAGGCGGGCCGCACCACCGGCTTCAAAATCCGCCAGGCCGACGGCAAACTGGAGACCGTCGCGCTGCGCCACGCGGCCGGCGCGCTACTCCAGATGGGCGTGCGCGAATGCGTGGTGATTCATTTTCCCGAGGGCGGATTCGCGCGCACGCGCGATGGCCGCGACCACTGGCAGCCTTCGCTCAAGCTCTCCGAAAAATACATCGCCGGCTCGGCGGGCGCGGGCGACGCGTTCTGCGCGGGCGTGCTGCTCGGCCTGCACGAGGGCTGGGAACTGCCGCAATGCCTCCACGCTGCCGTGTGCGTCGCCGCCGCGTCGCTTTCGCGCCCGACTTGCACTGACGGCGTTGGCTCACTCGCGTCCGCGCTGGCGCTGGCGAAAAAGTTCGGCGTGCGCCCGAAGCTGGAGCCGGAGTGGTGAACTGACCCGTTCAAATGACAAAGCCCGCCATCACTGGCGGGCTTTTGCGTTTCTGAAGATGAATCAGGAGCCTACGCGCGCTCCATGTATTTGCCCGAGCGCGTATCGATCTTGATCTTCTCGCCGGTCTTGATGAACAGCGGCGCGTTCATCTGCAACCCCGTCTCCACGGTGATGAGCTTCTGCACGTTGTTCGCTGAATCGCCGCGCAGGCCCTCGGGCGCATCGGTCACAGTGAGCACCACGCTCGCGGGCAGTTCGACCGTCACCGCCTTGTCGTCCACGAAGGTCACGGACACGATGCCGTTTTCGATGAGGAAATTCTTCGAGTCGCCGATCAACTCGGGCGGGAGGTTGACGGTCTCGTAATTCTCCGGGTCGCTGAACACGTAGTCGTCGCCGTCCTTGTAGCTGAACTCCATCTTGCGGGTCATCATGGGGACGACCTCGAGCTTTTCGTTGGAGGAGAAACGGATGTCGGAGGTCTTGCCGGTGCGCACGCTGCGGAGCGAGACCTGGACGAAGGCGCGGAGGTTGCCGGGCGTGCGGTGAATCACCTCGGTGACGACGTTCACTTCGCCGTTGTGAACGACGGCCATGCCCCGGCGGACATCAACTGCGGTTACTGCCATAAGCTTGTTTCGGTTCGGATTTTTCCCGCGCCTGCTTGGCGGCGGGACGGGGAAACTAGCCAGCGGGAGAGGCTTTGCAAGGCTTGATTTGGCCGGGCCAGCCGGAGAGTTCACGCCCGCCCGCCGGGTTAAATCGGTTGACGCAACGGGGTCGTCTCGTAAGCTCGCGCCCGCTTTTGCACCAGCTCGGCGCGTGTCGCGCGGGCGGAATTGTTTATGAAGATTGTCGAATTGCGGGTCCACAAGGTCGCCATCGCCGACCCGCCGCTGCGCAGCAGCTACGGCCTCCACGCGCCCTACGCGCTGCGCTGCATCCTCGAACTCAAGACCGACGACGGCTTCACCGGCATCGCCGAAGCGCACGGCGGCGACGCCCAGGGCGCCGCGCTCGAATCGGTGCGCGGGCAGGTCGTCGGCGCGGATCCGTTTCAAGTCATCAACCGCCTCGGCCCGCTCGTCGAGGCCGACCCGACGGGCAACAGCGCCGATCGCTCGCAGACGTTTCTTGTGCCCGGCGAGAATCCCTACGATACGGGCGCGCGCGTTTTTTCAGCGGTCGAGACGGCGTGCTTCGACATTATCGGCAAGGCTGTGGGCAAACCCGTGTGCGACCTGCTCGGCCGCGCACGCGACGAGGTGCCGTTCTCCGCGTATCCGTTTTACAAACACGCCGGCGGCGGCGGCGAGGGCGACGACAAGCGCGAGGATGAATACGGCGAGTGCCTTTCGCCCGAGACCATCGTGCGGCAGGTCGTGCAGATGCGGAAGCAATACGGCTTCGCCTCGTTCAAGTTCAAAGGCGGCGTGCTTGAACCCGACATTGAGGTTGAGACCATGAAGGCGCTCTATCGCGAGCTCGGTCCGGACGTGCCGCTGCGCATTGATCCCAACAGCGCGTGGACCGTGGAGACGAGCATCCGCGTCGGCATCGCGTTGAAGGAGGAACTCGGTCGCGGCGGTTATCTCGAAGACCCGACGGCCGACATCGCCGGCATGGCCGCCGTGCGCCGGGGTTTGCTCAAGGCCGGCGTGGACACGCCGCTCGCGAGCAATGTCGCCGTCACTGGCTTCGGCGACATTCCCGAGTCGGTGAAGCAGGACGCGGTGCAGATCGTCCTCTGCGATCATCATTACTGGGGCGGCATGAGGCAGGTGCAGCACCTCGGCAAGCTGTGCAAGACCTTTGGCCTCGGCATGTCCATGCACTCGAACTCGCACCTCGGCATCTCGCTGATGGCGATGGCGCACGTCGCCGCCGCCACGCCGCACCTGAGCTACGCGTGCGACACGCATTACCCGTGGTCGCAGGCAAAGGACGAGGTCGTGCTCGGCGGGCGCATCAAGTTCGTGAATGGCTGCGTGAAGATTCCGAACAAGCCCGGCCTCGGCGTGGAACTCGATTACGACCAGCTCGCGCGCGGCGTCGAGCGCTACGCGAAGTGCCCGTATCGCAAACGCGACGACACGGCGGAGATGCGGAAGCACGTGGATCCAAATTGGAAGCGCGTCCTGCCTCGCTGGTGATTTATTTTTTAACGCAAAGACGCAAAGGCGCAAAGACGCCCGAACAAAAATGCTTCACTCCGTTCAAAGAATTTTTCCGCGCCTTTGCGTCTTTGCGTCTTTGCGTTAAAACCAGAACCGTCCAATGAAACCGAACGACCTCCGCTCCAAGCTCACCTCCGGCGTCATCTCCTTTCCACTCACGCCGTTCAAAAAGGATTTATCCCTCGATCTCGAAGGGCACCGGCGCAACCTGCGCTACATCCTCAAGTATCCGCTCACCGCCATCGTCTGCCCCGCGGGCACGGGCGAGCTTTACTCGCTCTCGCCCGAGGAACATCTCGCCGTGGTGAAGGCCACGCTCAAGGAAGTGGATGGCCGGATGCCCGTGCTCACCGGCGTTGGGTTCAATTACCCCATCGCCATCCAGCTCGCGAAGAACGCCGCGAAGGCCGGCGTGGACGGCATCCTCGCGTTGCCGCCGTATTTCCCCGGCGCGGATGAGCAGGGGCTCTTCGATTACTACAAGGCCATCGGTGCCGCGACGAAGCTGGGCTTGCTCGTTTACAGCCGCGACTGGGTGAACCCGAGCGCCAGCTTCGTGCAAAAACTCGCCGACGCCGTGCCGAACCTCATCGCGTGGAAGGACGGCCAGGCCGACACGCGCCGCTACCAGATCATCATGGACAAGGTCGGCGATCGCCTGCACTGGATCGGCGGGGCAGGGGACGATGCCGTGCCCGCTTACTACTCGATCGGCATCCGCACTTACACTTCGAGCATCGCCGTGATCCGCCCCGGCCTTTCGCTTCAGCTTCATCACGCCGCCGCGTCCGGCGACCGCGACACGCTCGCGCACTTGATGCGTGAATTTGTCACGCCGCTCTATGCGATGCGCTCGCGCCGCAAAGGCTACGAAGTTTCCGCCATGAAAACGTGCGCGGACATCCTCGGCCTCGTCGGCGGCCCATGCCGCCCGCCGCTGCCCGACGTGAAGCCGGAGGAAGTGAGGGAACTCCGCGCGATGATGGCGAAGTGGAAGAACCTCCGATGAGCCGCATCACGTAGCGATCGAGGTGACGAGACTCTGATCCAATTCGGAATGCGAAGTGCGGCCTTCGGAATGGGAAGTCAGAGTCTCATAACCCCGACTGCTACGAATGAGTGGGCCGTGATTCCCCGTTGACCCACACGCACCCGATGTTAATTTGCCCCGACATGAGCACTGCCATCGCCACTGATTCCCTCACTGAGAAGACCCTCGAGCTTTGCCAGGCGATTCTCGAGCAACCCAACTTTGCCGAGACCCGCGCGCGCATTGACGCCTTCATGGGCGACGAGCTGCTCAAGTATCAGTTCCAGATGGTCAGCCAGCGCGGCGATCTGTTGCAGATGAAACAGCAGGGCGGCGTGCCGTTGACGGACGCGGAGATCGGCGAGTTTGAGAAGATGCGCGACGAACTCATGGCCAATCCGCTCGCGAAAAATTTCGTCGAGGCGCAGAACGAGTTCGGCCGCATCCAGAGCCAGGTCGGCAAATACATGAGCAAGACCTTCGAGCTCGGCCGTGTGCCGACCGCCGAGGACATGGACGACGGCTCCTGCTGCAACAGCGGCGGCTGCGGCTGCTCGTGAGCGGAGGGGCGACATTCTTGTCGCCCCCGTTTCTCCAATATTTCTGATGACGACGGCGACAGAAATGTCGCCGTTCTCTTTTACTTCAGAATCTCCTCCAGCACGCGTCCGTCCGGCGTCACGCCGAGTTTCACGCTAAGCAGGCGCGCGATGGTCGGCGCGATGTCGAGGTTCTTCATTTCCGTAATCTTCACGCCGCGCCGGATGCCGTAGCCCCACGCGATGAACGCGCCGTTCAGCTCCGGGTCGGTGTTCGCGTAGCCGTGCGTGCCGAGGTAGTTCGGCGAGTCAATCACCTCCGCCTCGCCCGCAGCCGTCGCCTGAAAAGCGTGGCCGGCCTTCGCGTAGAGAATCAGGTCGCCCATGCCCTGGTTCTCGGCGGGCGTGGGCATTCCAAGTGTGTGGCCGTCGTTGCCATCAAGCACGCGCTCCACGCCGGGAATTTTTCCGCAGACTTCGCGCAGCTCCGGCAGCAGCGCGGCCTTCTTCGCCGGGTCGGTCACGAACGCAAACGCCATCCCGCCCTGCGTCACCACATAGGCGTCGCAACTCGTCACCGTCGGGCCCGCCGCCTTGAGCAGGCCGGCTTTGCGCAGCGCAATGTTGGGGTTGATGAACTTGCTCACTTTCTTGAAACCGTGGTCGGTCGCGATGATGACCGTCGCCTTGTCCTTCATCCCCGCCTCGTCGAGCGCGGCGAGCACCTCGGCGATGAGCCGGTCCACGTAGCCGAACGCGGTGTAGCTCGCCCACGAGCCGGGGCCGTATTGGTGGTTGATGTTGTCGGTGTTCAGCGGATGGAAGAGCAGCAGGTTCGGTTTGCGCGTCTTGATGATGTGCGCGGTGGCCTTGGTCCACACCATGTCGCGCCACGCGACGTTCTTGCCCTTGATGAACTCGGCCAACTCCTGCGGCGTGAGCACACCCTGCGCGACGAGTTCCTTGCTCCACTCGCTCGTCGTGTCCGGCACCTCGAACCAGTTCCAGTTCACGCTCGGCGCGTTCGTGATCGCGACCCAGTCAATCTGCGCGACCGTCAGCCCGGCGTCGTGCGCGGCGTCATACACCGTCGGCACGCGCACGAGTTCGGTTTTCGCGCGCCACGGCTCGATGACCGGCGGGAGCGTCGGTCCCTTGCGCACGAGCAGGCCATTGTAGAGCACGCCGTGCCGCCGCGGCTCCACGCCGGTGACGAGCGTGGTGTGGTTGATCCACGTGACGGACGGATTGGAAACTTTCATCCCCGCGTCGCACACCGCGCCCTCGGCGGCGAGCCGGCGCAACGTCGGCAGCGGCGTCTGCGGATCGCGCCACAGCCACGCGGGAAAACCATCCACGCTGATGAGGACGACGATGCGGTCGCGCGCGGGAATTTCCGCGGCGACAACTCCCGAAAAGCCGGTGACAAAGGCGAAGGCGGTGCCGGCCAGAAGATGAGTGAAGAATCGCATGATGTGAAACGAGTGTGACCTGCGATCGAGGCGCGCTCAACGCGATTCGCAACCGCCGTGGCCGGCGCGCGGCTGGCGGCGATTGACGCGCCGCGGACGGCGGACATAACCTGCGCGTGACCGATGACTGATGCGCCTTCCATCCGTGCCGTGACCGGACCGATTGCTCTGGAGGACTTCCGCGACATCCTGCGCGAATACTCCACGCCGCGACTCCTGTTTCCGCTCGCGATCTTCGCCGTGGACCTCGTGCTTTACGGCGCGGCCATCGCGGGCGTGATGCTCCTGCCGTATTTCGCGGCGCGACTCGCGTGCAGCCTGGCGGCGGGTTTTCTGACCGGACTCATCTTTGTCGTCGGCCATGACGCGTGCCACGGAAGCTTCACGCGCTTTCGCTGGCTCAACCAGTTCATCGGCCGCGTCGCCTTCCTGCCGTCGCTGCATTCCTTTTCGATGTGGAACTACAACCACAACCGCGTCCATCACGGCTCCACCAATTACCGCGTGGTTGACTACGCCTGGGCGCCGTTGACGAAGGGCGAGTTCGATGCGCTCCCGTGGTGGAAGAAACTCGTCGCGCGCGCGTATCGCTCCGGGCCGGGGCACGGGCTGTATTACGGCGTGGAACTTTGGTGGAAACGCACAGTCCTCCCGCTCCGGCGCGATCTGGCTCCGGCGCGCAACTGGAAGTCATGGCTCGATGGCGCGCTCGTCATCGGCTTCTTCGTCGCGGCGTTCACGGTGCTCGCGTGGTTCGCGCCGCGGATCGGGCGTCATCCGGTCGAGCTGCCGGTGCTGGCGCTCGTCCTTCCGTTCGCCGTATGGAACTGGTTCATGGGTTTCATCACCTACCAGCACCACACGCATCCGGCGGTCGCGTGGTTCGCGCGCGAGGAGGAATGGAGCTACTGGGAAACCCAGATCGGCGCGACCGTCCACATCCGCTTTCCGCGCTTCATCAACCTCGCGGCCCACAACATTCTCGAACACACCGCGCACCACGCCTGCACCGGCATCCCGCTTTACCGGCTCAACAGCGCACAGAACGCGCTGGAGCGCCGGTTGGTTGATCGCTTTCCGGTCGTGCGCTGGACGCTGCGCGGCTACTTCGACACGCTCCGCCGCTGCAAACTCTACGATTACGAGCGCCACGTGTGGCTCGACTTCAAGGGTCGCCCGACCTCCCCGCCGACGGTGCATGGCCGGTCCGTTGCCGCTGGAGCGCACGCGGGTCATTGACTTGGACATCACGGTTCATCCGCAGTAGAACGTCCCGGTCCAAGTGCCGATGAAAAACTTTGCGTCACGGTTTGTCCTGTTCGCGTGCCTCGCGTTGGCGATTGGTGCCGATGCGCGGGGTGCCGACCGGCCGACCGTGCTGCGTTGCCTGCAACCCAACGCGGGCTCCGGGTCCGCCGCCGCCGTGGTCGTCGCCGACGTGCCGCTCGCGCACACGATGCAGGTTTTTCCCGTGCGCGACGGAAGGCTGATGGGCGCGGGCAGCGCGGAACTGCAGACGCAGCAGTTGCTCCTGAACCTCGCCGACGCGCTCGGTGAGGCGCGCTCCGGCCTCGATCGCGCGGTGAAGCTCAACCTCTACGTCACGGACGCGAAGCACGTCGCCGCCGCGCAGTCTGCGCTCGCAAAATATTTCGACGGCGCGCACAAGCCCGCCGTCTGCCTCGTCGAGTCCGCGCTGCCGGTGGACGGCGCGCTCGTCGCGGCGGATGCGGTCGCGGTGTCGGACGTGTCCGCACCGGCGGGCGAGGTGAGCCACTTTCGCGCCGCGTCGCTCGGCGGACCGGGGTCGCTCGCACACGTCGCCGTGCTGCCGCCGGGGCGGAAAGTCTTCATCTCCGGCCAGGCCGAGAAAGGCGCGTCGCTTGGCGATTGCACGACGCGGACGCTCGCGAGTCTCGAGGCGACGCTCGCCTACCTTCAACTCACACGCGCCCACATCGTGCAGGTGAAATCCTTTCTCACGCCGATGGCGAACATCGCGGAGGTCGAGAAGGCATTCACGGATTTCTTTCGCGGCGGGACGATGCCGCCGCTGGTGTTCGTCGAGTGGAAGGGCACCGTGCCCATCGAAATTGAACTCATCGCCGCCGCCGGTCCGCCGCTGGGCGGTGAGGCGGACAGCATCGAGTTCATCACGCCGCCGGGGGCGAAGGCGTCACCCGTTTTCGCGAAGGTCACGCTCGTGAATCGGGGCGGCCTCATTTACACCTCCGGCCTCTACGGTCCCGCGCTCACGGGTGCGGAGACGCAGGTGCGGGAAATTTTCGCGAAGCTCCGTGGCCTGCTCAACGAATCCGGCGGCGACCTCAAGCACCTCGCGAAGGCGACCTATTACGTCGCGAAGGACGACGCGAGCAAGGCGCTCAATGACATCCGTCCGGACTACTTCGATCCCAAGCGCCCGCCCGCCGCGTCGAAGGCGATGGTGAAGGGCACCGGCCTGCCGAACGCGAGCGTGACGCTCGACATGATCGGCGTGGTGGCGAAACCTTGAGGCGCGCGCGGGCGTCCAACGCGAACCGATTTTATGAAGTTCAAAACTCAAAGCTCAAAGTTTAAGGGAAGCTCCAAGTTGCAAACCGCAAACGCCGCGCGCCGCCGGCCCATTGAAAATTGGTGCTTGGTGATTCTTTGGTCCTTGGCGCTTGGTCCTTGGTCCTTCGCGGCGAACGCCGCGCCGCGCCCGAACATCCTCCTCATCCTCGCCGACGACCTCGGCTACGCGGACGTGGGCTTCAACGGGTGCAAGGACATCGCCACGCCGAACATTGACGCGCTCGCGAAGCAAAGCCTCCGCTGCGTGAACGGCTACGTGTCGCATCCGTTTTGCAGCCCCACGCGCGCGGGGTTGATGACCGGCCGCTACCAGCAGCGCTTCGGCCACGAGAACAATCCGAAGTGGGATCCCGAGGACACGATCTCCGGACTGCCGCTCTCGCAAAAGTTTTTGCCCGAAGTGCTCAAGACCGCCGGCTACGCGACCGCCGCCATCGGCAAGTGGCACCTCGGCGCGCACCCGCAGTTTCATCCGAACCGGCGCGGCTTCGACGACTACTTTGGTTTCATCGGCGGCGGGCACATCTACATCGGCGGTGGCAAGGGCGGCGCGGAATACAACATCCCGATGAACCGCAATGGCCAGGACGAGCCGCTCACCGG
>JACQFS010000089.1 GCA_016199935.1 Verrucomicrobiota bacterium | reverse complement strand
GCAGATGATTGCGCACGATGTCAACGTAGGTGCCGAGTCCCACGTTGTCCAGATAGAGCGTGCCGGTGGCGGGCGCGGCGGCCGTGGCGGCGGAGCGCGAGAGGAAGGCGAACCCGGCGAGGAACATCACCACCGCCGCCGCGAGGCCGACCACGGCGAGGAGGTTGACGCGCGTGAAGCTGCGATTGCTTTTCGGAAGCTTTGGCTTCCGCCCGGACCCCATGAAGTTCGCTGATCGCGTTTTCATAAAACCTTTCCGAACCAAAGGCAGACTACCCCCCCCCTTATCGGCGATGACAACGAAATTGAAGTCGCGGAAAGCAGGATAATGTTGTAGCGGATTCCGCTACAACGGGCGGTTCGCCGCCCGAGCCAACGCGCCCCCGAGACACCGAAGAGGCACCCGATCGGACAACGCGGTCGTGTCTCGGCTCGGAACATTGTCCCGTGGTCACCGGTGGACGCGTTTTTTCAAAAATGCTGTGCGCCGCCGCCGCGCCGATGCGTGCGGCCAAGCCGCCGCCACGTGCGGAGACGCCGGAAGTGTGTAAAATTTTTCCGGCGGCACGCAGCTCCAGAAATTTCGCACGTAACATTTCCGCGGCGGCACGTGCCGGCGGGAATTTCGCACGCAACTTTTTGGCGATGACACGCAGCGGCGGGAAATTTGCACACACTTTTTTCACCGTGGCACGTGCCGCTCGGGCGGCGGCACGCGCTTTTTTTCCCAGGCTTCACAAAAAATTTTCGGCGGCGCTAAAAAGCTGGCACTACGCAAGCGATGGGTGCCGCAAACACGCCGCGCCTGAGATTCAACGCACCCGTTGTTCCCGAACTTTCGGCCCTTGTTCCTGAACATCCGTCACGCGGCGTGGAACAAAAGGCCGGGGGGCAAGTCCGCACTCGCGGACGCGGCCCCGGTTGCGTTCCCAAATTGAAACCTGCCCTGAAGGGGCATCGGAGAAACCGGCGCGAGGCCAACCGCATTTTCCTGCGGCGCCCCTTCAGGGCGTGACGACCTCGGCATTGTCAACCGGGAGCGGCGGCGGCCGCCTTGCCCCCGGCTAATTTCCTTCGGCGTCCCTCCGGGACGGAACGCGGGCGTGCCTCATTCGCCGAGTCCGTGATTTGGGACTTGTCTCCGCGCACGTGCTGGTTTAACCCTCCCGCCCATGACTTTGCTGAAAAAGTTTTTCCCGCTCCTCGTGCTGGCGCTCGCGCTGGCCTTCACCGGCTGCTCGTCCGTCACCAACCTCACGCCGCGCAACTACGCCCGCACGCCGGACAACCTCTACCACTTCGAGCTGAAGCTCGAAAGCCGCCAGCAGTCGATGATCTGGGAAACCATCAAGCCCGTGGTGCAGATCGGCGACGCCGAGCTGCCGATGGAGCGCGTGCATCGCATGTCCGACCGCTGGCAGGCGACGGTCCCGCTGCCGGCCAAGCCGGGCATCGTCTATTACCGCTACAAGGTTTACTTCGAATACTACGACTTCAACCACCGCGGCGCGGACACGATCCTTTCGTCGCCCTACAAGATCGAAGTGAAGTAGCGGCGGGCGCGGCGGTGGGGCGAGACTCCGTCGAGCCGAGTGGGTGCGGCTCGGAAACACGGCTCGACGGAGTCTCGCCCCACCTTCACTTCGCCGTCAGTTCCCAACGCTCGTTGAAGAAATTCGCGTCGGCCACGCCCTTCTCGATGCGTTCGCCGCGCGGCACGGCCATGTCGAGGATCGCCCAGTCGGGGAGCTTCGGCGTCTGCTGCGAGTTGCTCAGCCCGCCGACGAGCGCAAAGGTGAAGCCGCTGTTCACGACGACGTAGCGTTTCGGGTTCAGCGGATTCGGGAAAATAAACGCGGGCGCGAACTTGTCCGCCGCCCAGTTTTTTCCACCCACGACGAGGTTCGCCTGCGTCCACTTGAGCGGCAATCTGTCGGCGACGCGCGCGAGGAGTTTGTTGCTCTGCGGATCGCCGAAGAGGATGAGGTGGTGCGCGGCGATGTCGGCGTCGGTGACGGTCGAGTCGGTCTTCACGCGCGGCTCGCCGCGGTGCTGGCGTCGCCATTGCGCGACGGCGTAGGTGAACTCGTCGAGCGCCCACGCGCCGGCCTTCGGGTTCATCGCGGGCGCGGTGGGTTTCACGAACATGAAGCTGTCCATGAAGGCGTCGTCAATCGGACCTTGGAGGCCGTGGACTTTGCGGAGGCCGCGATACGGAGCCGGCCCCGGCTGCGAAGCCAACCTTGGCTGAGACGCGAAAGGGACTCCCGTGGCTATCCATTTCCCGTCTTCCTTCGCGAGTGAACCCAGCCAAGTGGTGGCGCGGCTGATTTGAATGGACGGCAGGCCGAGAATTACTTGCCCATCAATGATAACGTGGGGCTCCTCCCTGAACTGGCGCAAATCCAACGTCAGGGCGGCAATGTTGTGCGTTTGGACCACGATCTGTCTTCCTGGCTTGATTTCCGCCTCCACCGTCGCCTTTTCCCAATGCTGCTCCAGCGCGTCCACCGTCACCCATTTCATCTGGTTGAAGCGGAGTGAAAACAAAACGAAGCGCACCTTCTTCGCCAGCGGGTCGCGGCCCTTGTCCGTCGCGGCGTCCACCAACTGCCCCACGTGCTCCTGCGCCTTCGGCTCGTATTTGTGGCCCACACCGGGGCCGATGATGTGCGTCATCTTCATCCCCTCGGCGGCGAGCGCGCCTTCCATCAGGTCGGCGGCTTTTTTCTGCGCGTCAATTTCGCCGCTGTAGGCCACGAGCGTGGTGTTGAAAAAATTCGCGGCGTAATTCGTCGCGTCGTAAAGCCGCCAGAGCTTCTGCTCATACCACGCGGGCTTCGGCTCCTTGTCCGCGATGCCCTGATACACCCACACGTCCGTGAAGCCCGCGCCCGGATTCACCGACGCCCACAGCCCCGCGTGATGCGCGCCGAGGTGCCACGACGACGCCCCGCCCATCGAGAAGCCGCGCACGGCGATTTTATTTTTATCAATGCGGTAGTGGTTCTGCACGTGCTCGAGCGCCTCGAACGCGTCCACCTCGCCCGCGAACTTGTTCGCGTTCATGAAGCGCCCGTAAGGATGCAGCACGAAGGTGTCGGCCGGCGTGAACTGGCTCTTCGCCTTTTCGCCCATGCGGCCGGTGAGAAAATTCACCTCGCTCAAGGTGTCGCCGCGCCCGTGGAACCAAAAATCCAGCCGGTGCCGGTGCTCGCCGCCCGCCTTGAACGTCGCGGGCACGACGAGGCCGTAGGGCTGCACCGAGCCGTCGAGCTTCGAGACGTAGCCGCGCACGACGTTGCTGGTCATCGTGGTCCACGGATGCTGGCCGGCGCGGAGCTGCGCGGCGCGCTCGCGGCCGGCGGCGAGCAGCTTGCGCGCGGAATCAAACTCCTTCGTGCTGTAAAAAATCTCGTCCTCGAGCGCGTAGCGGACGGCGTTGTGGAAAATCTGCACGTCGGGGACAAGGTCGAGCAGCTCGGGCTTGGTCTTGAGCGAATCCTTGAGCGTGGCGATCTCCGCGCCGAGCGTGGAGACGCCCGCGCTCAACTCCGCGCGCACGGCGGGCGGCAGGACATTCGTGCTCTTGCGCGGATAAAATTGGCTGAGCTCGTATTGCGGCGTGCCGGCGGCGGCTTTGGGCGCGGCCTTCGCGGGCTTGGCGGTTTTCTTTTTGTCCGCGGCGACGGCGGTGAGCGCGAACGCGAGGGCGAGCGAGAGGATGAAGGCGATGCGAGAATTCATGGTCGTTGTTCGACCAGCATAACGGCGGGTGAATTCAGGGGAAGCGATTTTGCGGCGGGACCGCGAGCCG
Organism: Verrucomicrobiota bacterium; assembly: GCA_016199935.1. Classification (GTDB taxonomy): domain Bacteria; phylum Verrucomicrobiota; class Verrucomicrobiia; order Limisphaerales; family JACQFS01; genus JACQFS01. The sequence continues at coordinate 6,728 of JACQFS010000089.1, read as the reverse complement.
TCCCGGCTCGCAGCATGTGCGAAGGTGGGAATCCTCCGCATTTTCCAACGCCCTTGTGCTACGAAGCCGCTGCGAGCCGGGACGGCTCGCGGTCCGTTCCCTCACACGTGTTCTCACGAACACGGCCACGGATGCGCATTGTTTCCGCCCGCGGTTTCTGCTACATCCTCCGCACCCATGAACCGGACCCGCCGGGCCGTCGTGCTCATCGTCCTGCTTGCGCTTTCGCTGCGCGCTGCGGCGCAACCCTACGTTCCGGGCGTGACGTATTTTGGTCGCAGCAACTACATCGAATACATCGCGGGCAACATGCCGCTGATCGTCTCCGCTCCGCACGGCGGTGCGCTCGTTCCCGCGGAGCTTCCTGATCGCACAACGAATGCGCCGTGGACCAACTCGGTCCTGGGCACCGACACGGCCACCGAGACGCTCGCGCGCGATGTGCGCCAGGTGTTCTCCAACCGCTACGGCCTCTGGCCGCACGTGATCATCTGCCGGCTCGACCGGCAGAAGATTGATTGCAACCGGGACGTGGGCGAGGGCGCGCAGAGCAACGTGCTGACCGGCGTGTCGTGGACCAATTTTCAGGAGTTCATCGCCGCCGCGAAGCAGGCGGTGAGCAACCAGTTCGGGCGCGGCTTCTACATTGATCTTCACGGGCACGGGCACGCGATCCAGCGGCTGGAACTCGGCTATCTGCTTTCCGCCAGCCAGCTCGGGCTCTCGGACGCGACGCTCAACGGCTCGAGCACCTACGCCAACCAATCCTCCGTGCGCGAGTTGAACCAGCGCTCGCCCTTCAACTTCGCCACGCTGCTGCGCGGCAGCAACGGCCTCGGCACACTGCTCGCGTCGAATGGTTTTCCGTCCGTGCCCAGCGCGTCCGATCCTGATCCGGGCGCGAACTCGTATTTCAACGGCGGCTACAACACGGACGCGCACAGCTCGGTCAACGGCGGCACCATCAGCGGCGTTCAGATCGAGTGCAATTACACCAACGTCCGCGACAGCTCGGTCCACCGCCTGACGTTCGCGACCAATCTCGCGGCGTCGCTCGAAGTTTATTTCAGCAATCACTTCGCGATGAACCTCCGCGACGGCGCGCCGAACATTTCCACCGTGACCAATCTCGTGATCAACGAGGACACCTCCACCAGCGCGCTGCCGTTCACGATTGCCGACGACCTCACGCCGCTCGCGAATCTCGTGCTGGGAAAATCCTCGTCCGACACCAACCTCGTGCCGACGAACAACATCGTGCTCGGCGGCAGCGGCTCGAATCGCACCGTGACGATCACGCCCGCGACCAACGCCAGCGGCGGCGCGCTCATCACGCTCACGCTCACCGACACCAACGGCGGTATGGACACGACGGCGTTCACGCTCACGGTGAATCCGGTGAACGATCCGCCGGCGCTCACGGCCGTGGCCAGCCGCACCAACAACCCCGGCGTCACGCTGCTCATCACGAACGTCGCGACCGATCCCGAGGCGCCGCCGCAGTTGCTCACCTTCGCGCTGCTCGCGTTCCCCACCGGCGCGACGCTCAACGCGACGAGCGGAGTTTTTTCCTGGCGCCCCGCCGTGGCGCAGGCGGACTCGACGAATGTGATCCAGCTCAAGGTGACCGACGACGGGACGAACCTGCTGAGCGCAACGCAGCAGTTCACCGTGACGGTGCGCGCGCTGACCAATCTGCCCGCGACCACCGCGCTGCAACTGAGCAACGGCCAGTGGCGGTTCACCGTCAACGGCCAGGCCGGTCCCGACTACACGGTGATGGCGACCACGAATTTCTCGTCGTGGAGCAATCTCCTCGTGACCAACTCGCCCGCGCTGCCGTTCAACTTCACCGACACGAACGCGGGGAGTTTTCTGAAACGCTTCTACCGCGTGCTGCTCGGCCCGTGACGGACCGCCGGATGCGAGCGGATCCGGGTTAGGGCCATTTTACTTCTCGCGCGGGGGAACCTTTGGAAGAGGATCACCGTCACTCTCTTCGCCATCCTGCCGCCGCGCATGAAGATTTCCATTTTGCCGCTGCTGATTGCCGCGTTGATCGCCGCTGCGATCCGGGCGGACGCGGCCGCCGCGTCAGATATCGGCTACGTCACGGGCAGCAGCCAGAAAATCCAGCAGTTCATCGGCGACAAGGATTTTCAGACGGGCCTGCCGACTTTGAGCCTGACGAAGTCGAACTACAACCTCGCCAACACCGACCTCGGCGTCGCGTTCTACCACAAGGGGCGGACGTTCGTGATGTTTGGCGACTCGGATTTCCCGGGCACCGCGGACGCGATGGGCTACACGACGGACACCGACCCGGAGTCGGGGCTGACGCTGAGTTTTTACAACACGGGAAATTTCTCACCCATCCTCATCCCCGGCATTTTGCACGGCGCGTTCAACGTGCCCATCTACGGCGTGAGCAGCGCGGGGAAAATGTATCTCTATTACTCCACCGATGCCGATGCGGGCGGGCCGATGATGGGCCGCACGGTGGTCGCGGTTTCGACGAATGACGGCGTGAGTTTTTCCGCGCCGCTCTACACACTGGCGACGAATTATTTCATCAACGTCTCGGTGCTCAAGGTCAACTGCGCGGACTGGCCCGGCCTGCCGACGAACTCCGGCAACGGCCTGCTCATTTTCGGCAGCGGCCCCTACCGGCAGAGCGACCTCTTCCTCGCGTTCCAGCCCGAGGCGGACATCGCGACCACCAACACCATCCGCTACTTCGCCGGCCTCTCGAACAACAGCCCGACGTGGAGCGCGCTCGACACGGACACGAAGCGCATCACGGCCGTCGCGTTCACCAACGGCAGTGGCGGCGTGGAGGGCGTGGGCGAGATGTCGGCGACGTTCAACGTGTTCCTGAAAAAGTGGCTGCTCTTCTATAACCTCAGCGGGAAGATTCAGTTCAGGGAGGCCGACCAGCCGTGGGGGCCGTATTCGGCAAAGGTCGTCTCCTTCGACCCGACCGCGGACAACGGCTACACGAACTTCATCTACCTCGCCGGCGCGAACGACACGAACCTCTGCGATCCAAACGTCACCGGCCACGACACCAACACCACCGGCGGCGTGTATGGGCCATACATCTTCAACCAGTTCAGCGCCGGCTCCGCGGACGAGACGAACCTCACCACCACGCTCTACCACAGCATGTCCACGTGGAACCCCTATAACTCGGTGTTGATGCGGACCAAGCTCTCGCGCCGCGTGCCGCCGGTCATCTACGCGGGCGGCCGCGCGACCAATTTCGTCACCACCGCGATGCCGGGCGGGGCGGATGCGTTCGGCCAGAGCGGCACGAACGCGGACACGAACTTCGGCACGAACAACAACGTGGCGATCAAAAACAACGGCACCAATCTCGCCAGCGCCACGCGCAAGGCGTGGCTGCGTTTCCCGCTGAACCTCCCGTCCACCCAGCGCATCACCAGCGCGTCGCTGGATCTCGCCGTCAATGGCAACGGCAACGGCAACATCTCCTTCACCTACAATCTCCACGGCCTGCGCTTCACCGCGACGAACCAGAACTGGGCCGAGACGAACCTCACGTGGAACAACGCGCCGGGCAACAACACCAACGACGGCCTGGAGCTGGACCCCGCGCAGACAATTTTCCTCGGCTCGTTCACCACCACGACCAACCGCTTCTCCGGCCAGCTCCATTCCGTGTCGAGCGTGATGCTGAAAGATTTCCTCAACCAGAGCGGCGGCGGTCCCGTCACGCTCATCCTCACGCGGCTGACGATTGACAACAACGTGGAGAATTTCGCCACGCGCGAGAACACCAACTGGCCCGCGCCCGCGCTCAGCTACGTGACCGTCCCGAAAATTCCCGACGCGTCCACCACGCTCAACCGTGCCGCCGGCCCGCTCGCGTTCACCGTGGACTCCGCGGCGACCAACGCGAGCAACCTCACCGTCACCGCCGCGTGCTCGAACACGAACCTCGTGCCGCTCACGAACATCGTCCTCGCCGGCAGCGGCTCCAATCGCACCGTCACACTCACGCCCGCGTCGAACCAGACCGGCGCCGCGACCATCACGCTCACGGTGAGCGACGGCCTCGCGACGACGGACGCGAACAGCTTCACGCTCACCGTCACCACGAATCATCCGCCAACGCTCGGGGCGGTTTCCAATTTTGTGCTCAACGCCGGAGTTACGCTCGCGCTCACCAACACCGCCACCGATCCCGATGTGCCGCCGCAGTTGCTCACGTTCAGTCTGCTCACCTTGTCCACGGGCGCGGTGCTCAACGCGAGCAACAGGCCGGTCCCGACTACACGGTGATGGCGACCACGAATTTCTCGTCGTGGAGCAATCTCCTCGTGACCAACTCGCCCGCGCTGCCGTTCAACTTCACCGACACGAACGCGGGGAGTTTCCTGAAACGCTTCTACCGCGTGCTGCTGCACGGGCCGTGATGCGCGCGCGGAGAATCGGGTGCATCTCGACACTGCTCCCGGAGCGCGGCCTTTAGGCCGCATCAGCGTCCGGAGGGCATGGAAGAAACGATTGGCCTGCGGGCGTTCGAACGTTGAAGCGGCGTAAACGCCGCGCTCCGGGGAGATGCCGCGCCGGGTCAGGCGTTGCGGGATCCCCTCGTAAAAAGCCGGCGGATGACGTGGCCTTTCCACATCCAAAGTCCTGAAAGCACCACGACCGGAAAGTAAACGAATCGAAAGTAGGGCAGATACTGCACCGTCTCCGACGGCGGACCATAGATGTAACCGACGATCGGCAGGGCAAAGACAAGATGGATCGAGCGAAGGATCGAACGCTTGGTGGTGTCTTTCATGGTGGCGGGTTGGTTTTGGTTTTCGGTGTGAGCGGAGCGACGCCGGACGACCCGGGCCCGGCGACGGCGGGAGGTGGACCGCCTCGCGCTGCGAGGCGGGTCGCTCGCAGCGCGAGCGACTCCACCAACCGCGACGGCCCGCCGTCGTTCGTGCCCGGGCCGGGTTGCGCCGCATGGTGTCGTTCAACTTCACGCGCGTTTGAGTCCGTCGCGAAAGGCGATGGCTTCCAGTTCCACCCGCACCGCGTCCATGACGGGCACCACGGGGCGCGCCTCGAAGACAAACGCCGGCAGCATCGAGCAGAACTTGTGGACCGCCAGCGGGTCATCGCAATCCAGCATCATGTAACCGCCCCAGTCACCCACGCGGATCACGAACACCTCGATCTTGAAATTGGCGGGCGCTTTCCATTGCGTGAACACCTCCAGAATCCGCTTCTGGGCGTTCTCGTATTCCATCGGTGAGCCTTGCGGGCGTTCGGACCACGTGAGCATGTATTTCATGGGTGCTGTGTTTTAGGTTGTTGGTTTGCGGTAAACGGAAGTGCTGAGGTTGAAGTGGGCTGACGAATAAAGCTCAGCGACGGCGGCCCGCGGGACGCGGCGATCGCAACCGCGACGGCCCGCCGCCGTTCGCTGGAGCGCAGGGTTAAGCCACGTCGTCATACTGTCTCAATCTTCATCCGTCTCCTGACCAATAATGCCGGAACAAAACCGACGCACAATCCAAACACTGCGCCAATCGGAAAGCCAAGCAGGAGGCGAAAATAACCGCCGTCTGGGTCTGCTCGGTCTAGGAGATACGCTGTCGGCCACGCGAAAACAACTGCGCACGCCGACGCGAAAGTCGGAACAAAGAAAAAGAAGGGAGCGAGTCGGCGGTGACGAGAGCGCAGTAGCACAAACCCGAGGATCAAGCTGGTGATGAACACGAATGCGAACATCGCAACCAGGAGAAGTGGGATGCCAGCTAGAAGGAGCATAGTGGCCTACCGACCCAAGTTCAGCGACACAGTCGTCCAAAATCTATGTCTTCTCATTTTTCTGCCTTTTTGTGCCGCGGCGAAGTTGCTGAAAGCGCCGATGGTCTATCACAAAAACCACCAAACCAACGGCAACACAAACGACGGCCGCTACCAGTGGCGTCCAAGATTGAAAATGCTGCGCTGCCGCAAGAGCAACCCAAAACGCACCGATCAAAGTCATGACGATAAGAAAGGCGAAAGCCATAACGCTCGACGCGGCCTATCAGGTATTCGACCGCAGATTGCAGTCTAGCAAAGCGGGCATTGGGGAGGTCATGGCGGCAGCTTACCCGCGCCAACGGGTCTGTCGAGGCGGTTTCCCCCGTCTCCCGCGCGGCGGCCCGGGAAAATATTCAACCGGCAAAAACCGCACGCGGTCGGTCGCGCCAGGTAGGGACGAGCCGCCGGCTCGTCCCCGTCGCCGAGCGCAGCGTCAGGCGACGGAATTTCTCGGTCGCGCGGTAAGCCCCCGGCCTCCGTTCCGCCCGCTGCTGAACGCGGGCGGGGACGACCCGGCGGCGGGTCGTCCCTACCTGGCGTGTTACCACGCAAACTCGGGACGTTGGCCATCGTGGAACCAGATGAAGGGCCATTCCTCGGGGCTTTCCACCAAGCCGGCGCGAACCGGATTTTGGAGAATGTATCGCGACTTTTCCCGCGCGCTTTCTTCACGGCGGATGCGGTGCTCGAAGAAGTCACGCTGCCACACGATTCCGGGATGCTTGGCCGTCCAGTTCTTCCAATCCTCGATCCGCTCTTTGAATGGCTTCGCTCCCGGTGGAAAGGAAAGCAGTGCGTGCAAGTGATCGGGCATCAGCAACGCCAGATATATGAACCAGTCAAATCGGTGCTGACGGAACGCAATCGTCTGGAAGATTTCCCGCGCCGCT
>JACQFS010000012.1 GCA_016199935.1 Verrucomicrobiota bacterium | reverse complement strand
CGCCAGCGCGCGCGCGCCGGTTTCGGAAATCGCGTTCTCCGTGATGAGGACTCGCCAGGACATGCGGCGGAGTATGGGGATTCCGCGCGGCGGGGCAAGGAGGCAGCGAAGGCGGGCGGAGCGCGACGTTCACGCTGCTTCGGGCTTCGATGACAGCGGCGGTTGGAATTTTTTCGAGCGTGCTGAAGTGCGAACGTTGAAGCGGCGTGAACGCCGCGCTCCGCGCGCTTCACCGCGCCGTCAACTTGTGCGGCCTCGGTTCGACATTTCCCGCGGCATCCTCCGCGTGCGCGCTGAGGGCTGCCGTGGATTTGTCGAACGTGATTTCCCATTGCGAGAAATTGGCGGCGATTGCCTTCGCCTCGCGGCCGTTCACCAGCACGCGCTTCACTTCGCCGTTGTCCGAAGTCGTGCCCCTCACGAGGAGCGAGCCGTCCTTTTGCCGCAACGTGTGGGTGATGACGGTCACGGGCGGCAAGTCGTCCACGGGTTTCAACTTGCCGGGAAATTCGCCCTCCGTCGGCTGTGTGCCCTTCGGGTCGAAGTTCGGGTTCACCGAAATGTCGTCGAGCTTCACGCGGCGGTAGGCGTGTTGGTCGTAGTTCGCCTTCCACAGCGCATACTCGGCGTGATGCACGTCGAGGCCGTCCACCAGCACCGACGGCGGGCGCGGATGAAACGCCCAGTGGACGTTCCACACTTTCAAATTGCGGATCACGAACGGGTGCCGCGCGTCCGGGCCGATGCCGCCCACGTCGCCCTTCAACTCCGCGCTGAGTCCGCCGAGGTTCAGCGAGTGGCGCCTCATGCAGTGGATTTCGTTGTCGTCGAAACGCACGAACGGCAGCGTGCGGATGTCCGTCGCGCGGCGCGAGCCGTCGGGCTGCGGCACGTTGAGCGCGAGGTCGAAGCCGCTGTTGGCCGCGGCGTCGAAGCGGAAGCCGTATTCGTCACACTCGGCGGCGGTGTTGCGCGTGAAAGTGTTCAAACTGTTCGCCCACCAGAAGCCCGCGCCGTCGTTGTGATCGAAGGGCAGCACCTGGTTCGGCAACGGCTTCCCCGCGCCAGCCTGCACGGCGAGGTTGCGGTCGAGCACGTTGAAAACTTCCGTGCCGTCTTCGAGAAAAAATCCGTGGCCGGTGCTCTGGTAGCCGACGCAGTCGCGCACGACGAGATAGTCCGTGCCGTGAATGGTGATCCAGCGGTTCGCGCTGTCCCAGATGCTCGCGCCGATGACCGACGCGCCGCGCATCGTGTCGCGCACGAGATGAAAGTGGATGCTGTAGCGGCCGAGCACGCCCTCCTTGCCGAGATGCCGGAACTCCGCGTAGCTGATCGCGCCCGCCGAGCCGCGATGAAACATCGTGTGCCCGCGCGCGCCGTCGGGATCGGCGGACTCGACGATGACGTTGCGGCTGAGGTTCGCGACCTCGCCGCGATACGCGCCGTCGGCGGTGTGGTCGAACTCCAGCGGCGCATCGAGCGTGAGCGTCGTGCCGCTCACGGCGCGGAGGATGCGCTCCTCGGTCTGCGTGTTGTGGCGCACGGTGGCGCGGAAAGTTTTCTCGCGCTTGATCTGCCGCGTGGTGCCGGTGAGGAACACGCGGTCGCCCACGCGCCAGCCCGTGACCGGCTCGTTGAGTGAAATGGTGGTGTCGCCCTTCTTCGCGGGCGCGCCGAGCTTGACCCACGTGCGGTTCATCGGCGCGCCGTGGAATTCCATCCGCCCGCCGCAATCCACGATGGCCGGGCACGACTGCTTGTCCATGCCCTCGAACCACGTGAGCCGGATGAGCGCCGTGTGCTTCGCCTCCACCGGCTGCTCCTGCGTGCCGACGAGCAACGTCGCGCGCGGCGCATCAGGCGCGCTCGCGGACAGGTGGACCTCGCAATCAAACCCTTCCTCGCTCACGTTCTCGCCCGCCTGGATTTTGATGAGGCCCACATCGAGCCGTGTGTCGCGGTCGGTGGCGAAGCGCAGCGTGCCGCAGATGTGCAACGAGCGCACGGGCTGCGGCGAGTTAAGGTCGTAGAGGACATCGTGGCCCGGCCGCACGAGCACCTTCGCGCCGGCGGGCGGGAGCTTGCCGCCCTCCCATGTCTTCCCGTCCGACCACGCGCCGGATTTTGCCGAGCGGACGAGCGGCGCGTCCGCGGCGAAGCTCAAAGAAATAGCGACGAGCATTGCCGTGATCGGTAGCAGCCGACGTAAGGAGGCTCTGACTGAATCGGAAAAAGAAATGAGCCTCCTTACGTCGGCTGCTACCACCGTGATTGCGCTGTGGACTTTAAGCTTCGATTTCATACGCAACTTCATTTGCGGACCACCACGAGTGACTGCGACGGGCAGCCGACGTGAGCGCCCGCCTGCTCCGGCTGCAAGGTGATCACGACCGTCTTGTTGTCACGCGCGCCCGCCAGTGGCGAGAGCGAAATGGCGGCGGCGGATTTTCCGGCCGGAATCGTGGCGCGGCCGGTGAGCGGCGCGAAATCTTTTCCGCTCTCCGCATCGCCGCTCACGGTGTAATTCACGGTCAGCGCCGCGCTGGTGCCGCCGGTGCGCGTCACGCGCCACTCGCCGGCCTGGCCTTTGCCCACGAGTGCGCGCGAAACGGAAGCGGCCACAAACAGAATCGGCTCACTCCCGCCCGTCGGGTCGGTGTTGTTGAAGTAGTGCTCGATGTTCGCATAGCCGCCGGCGGAAATTTTTGCGCTGTCGGTTTTGTCGTTCACGTCGAGGCCGAATTGCTTTTCCCAAAAGTCGGGCAGGCCGTCGCCGTCGGAATCTTTCGGCACGGGCAGCGAACGGTAGTCGGGCCAGCGCTGCTCGACGGGCAGGTCAATCTCCTTGCCGATGACGCGGCCCTTGCCGGAGCGCACGCCGTTGACGATTCGCAGGTCCACCGCGTCGCGCGCGGGCAGCGTCGCACCAGCGTCGTCGAGCACGGCGGCGAACGCGGCCTCGGCGGTCTGCACGTTGGCCGGCAGCGCGGTCCACGGTTTGTCCACAATCATCGCGGCCTTTTCCGTGGCGGGAAGTTTTTTGAACTTCTTGTCGTAGTAGCCGACGGCGAGGCGGTTGTCCTTCGTCGCGCCGGGGGAGCCGTCCATCACGTTGCCGCTGGCGAAGACGCGCGCCGCCGGGTCGCCGTGAAACTGGAAGCCGGTCGCGCGCGCGTCGGCGGGCGTGTCGGGGCCGGGCTTGTAAAAATTATTGAGCCATTGCAGATGCACGCGCTGGCTGCCGGTGTGCGTCGGATATTCGGACCAGTTGTAAACGACGCTGTTGTAAAGCGTGAGCACGGGCGGCACGTCGTCACCGCCGACGGTGCGCGGGTTGCGGAGGCGGTTGTGCGCGTAAAGCATGTGGTGCATCGTCGAGCGGCCGTCGGGTGCGCTGCTGCCCCAGAGCGAACCCTCGCTGTGATTTTGCGGCGTCTGCCTCGGGTTGGAATAATCCAAACCTTCCGCCGCGATGCTCCACGCGACGGTCGTGCGGCCCGCGTGCGTGACGGTGAGATTTTCGTCCGTCGCCCACGAGGCGGAGCAGTGGTCCACGTAGATGTGGTCCAGGTCCACAAACTTGCCGACCTCCTTGCCGCGCTCCTCCTTCTTGATGCGGATTTTCTCGAACTCCTCCGGCGTGCGGCCGACGGCGTTGGTCTCGATGCCGACGGAGAGCGGCTTGGTCTCGATGGCGTCGCCCGTGTCGCCCTCGCGGTTCCAGCCGCGGCGTGAGCGGAGGTGGCGGAGGATGACGTTGCTCGCCTCGATGTGCAGCGTGCCGCCCTTGATGCAGATGCCTTCGCCCGGAGCGGTCTGGCCGGCGATGGTGATGTTGGGCTGCGAGATGGAAATTTTTCCGCCGGCCTTCTTGCCCTCCTTCTTTCCCGTGCGCGCCGCGCTGAGGTCAATGATGCCCGACACGTCGAAGACGACGATGCGGTTGGACTGGCTCACGGCGTCGGCGAGCGAACCGGGGCCGTCGGTCTTCAGGTTCGTGACGTGGACGACCGTGCCGCCGCGACCGCCGGTCGCCTCCGCGCCATCGCCCTCGGCGCCGGGAAAGGCGGGCGTTGCGGCGAAGCTCAAAGGACAAAGGTCAAAGCTCAAGGGAAGAATCAAAATCCAAGCTCCAAGCCGTGCGGGGAACGACCTTGGAGCTTTGCCGTTGGAACTTCCCTTGAGCTTTGAACTTTGAGCTTTGAGCTTCATAAACCCTTCGCGTCACTCGCTAACGAGGCTGTTGAGATATTTCTCCAAGTTCGTATGGCCGTCGGCCGTGACACGCGCGCCGTCGCTTGCGTCATTCGGATTCAGGCCGTGCGCCTTCTCCCAATCATCGGGGATGCCGTCGCCGTCGGAGTCGCGCGGCGCGGGGGCGGACTTGAGCGCTGGCCAGCCGCCGACTTCGGCGGGCGAGTTGATGATTTTGCCGGTGCCGCTGCGGATGCTCTCGATGACGCGCACATCAACGGCATCGCGCTTGGGCAGCGTCGCGCCCGCGCGGGCGAGAAGTTTGGCGAAGGCTTCCTGCGCCGTATCCGTTTTCACGGTGGCGGTGGGAAACGGTTGCTCCGCCTTCGTGCCGGGCAACGCCGCGGAAATGAGTTTCCAACTGTCCGTGTTCAACGCGCCACCGCCTTCATAATAATTTCCCGCCGCGAAAATCTTCGTCGCCGCGCCGCCGACGTGGAACGCCTCGTTCTTGCGATGCGTCGAAGCGCCGGCTTTGAGATAATTGCCAACGAAGTTCATCGTCACCGGGTCTTCCGCCGAGTAGCCCGCGCGCTCGCCCCAGTCGTAGATGAGGTTGTTGCGGAAATCGAAGAGGATGCCGCGGCCCTCGCCGTAGGAACCGGGGCGTGGGTTGCGGCTCTTGTTGTGGGCGTAAATGTTGTGGTGATACGTCACCTCGCCATCCGCACGAATCAGCGAGCCGTAGCCGTGCTCGCCCTTGGGATGGACCGATTTGTTGAGCGCCTCGGCGATGATGCACCATTGCACGGTCACGCCGCTGATGTTCGTGCCGGAGGTCGAGAGCACTTCGTCCACGCTCCAGCTCGCCGAGCAATGGTCCACGATGACGTTGCGCGCGCCGGTGCCGATGGAGATGGCGTCCTCGGCCTTGCCACCCTCGGGACCGAGCCGCGAACGGAGGAAGCGCACGACGACGTCGTGCGTCTCGATGACGAGCGGACATCGCTTCAGGCAGATGCCGTCACCGGGCGCGGTCTGGCCGGCGAGGGTCAGGAACGGCTCATGAATGCGGAGCTGGCGGCGAAGCTCGATGGTTCCGGAAATTTTGAAGAGCACCATGCGCGGGCCGCTGGCCTCGACGGCTTCGCGCAGGCTTCCGGAACCGGAGTCGTTCAGGTTGGAAACGTAGATGACACGCCCGCCGCGTCCGCCGGTGGCAAACGCTCCCGCGCCTTCCGCGCCCGGAAAGGCAGGCTGGGCCGCGAAGCTCCAAGCACCAAGCGCCAAACTCCAAAGAATTACCAAACACCAAACTCCAATTGGAAATCTGGACATGGAGCTTCTCTGGAGCTTCGACACCGCGTTCATTTCGGCACCGCTCCTCTCCAACCGGCGCGCAGCATTGTTTTCAACTCCGCGCGCGTCGTGGCGTGCTTCGCGTCGTCCGCGAGATTCGCGAATTCGCGCGGATCGGCGTCGAGGTCGTAGAGTTGCGCGGTGCCGTCGGGCCATTCGGTGTAGCGCCAGCGGTCGGTGCGCACGGTGCGGCCGAGATAATTCACGTCGAGCTTCTCGCCGTTGCCGCCTTTTTTCGCGAGGCCGGTGTTGGGCCGGCCGACGACGGCGAACGTGGCGGACTTCCACGCGCGCTGCCGGTCGGCGAGCAGCGGCTTGAAGCTCACGCCTTCCAAGTCGCCCGGCGGTTTCAGCCCGCACAAATCGGCGAGCGTCGGATACAAGTCCACCAACTCGATAAGCCGCGGCGAGACTGCGCCCGCCTTCGCACCCGGCGCGGCGACGATGAGCGGCACGCGCACGCAGTTCTCGAAGAGCGTCATCTTGTGCCATAGCCCGCCGTGGTCGCCGAGGTGGTAGCCGTGGTCGCTCTGGAAGACGACGATGGTTTTGTCCCAGAGCTTGAGGCGGTCCATCGCGTCGAGCAGCACGCCCACCTGCGCGTCCATGAAACTGATGGCCGCGTAGTAGGCGCCCATCACTTCGGCGCGGTCGGCCTGCTTGAGCGCGGGCTTGCCGGGAGTGTAAGTCAACGCAAGGCGCGGGATGCCGGCGAGGTGCGCGGCGGGTTCGGCGGGCCACGTCATCTTCGAGGGCGGGTGGAGGTCGAAATATTTTTGCGGCGCGATGTAGGGCGTGTGCGGCCGGCGGAAACCGGAGGCGAGGTAGAACGGCTTGCCCTCGCGCGCGGCTTTTTCCAAAAGCTCGATGGACTTGCGCGCGACCTTGCCGTCCCAGGTGTTCGCATCGTCGGCGTTGAGCACCACGCCGCCGGTCTTGGACTTGCGGATGATTTGTGCCGCGGGCGGATTCTTCGCCTCCTTCGTCTCGCGGATGTCGAGGTCCCACGACGGCGGGTCCTCGAACTCATCGCCGGTGTGGAAAATTTTCCCGACCTTCTCCGAGAGCCAGCCGTGCTGGCGGAAAAACTGCGGAAGCATCACCGTGTCCTTCAGCACCGTGCGCGTGGGCGTGACGTTGTCCACGATGCCGGTGGTGTCGGGCCGCTTGCCGGAGAGGAACGAGGTGCGCGAAGGATTGCAGACGGGATAATTGCAGTAGGCGTGCTCGAAGCGCACGCCGCGCGCGGCGAGCCGGTCAATGTTCGGCGAGACCGCGAGCGGATGGCCGTAGCAGGCGAGGTCGGTGTTGAGGTCGTCGGCGACGATGTGGAGGACGTTCAGCCGCGCGGCGGAGGCTTGGCCGCAAAGAACGCAAAGACACGCAAAGAGGAAAAGCAGCGGGCGCATCGGGCGGAGCATACGCGGGGTGAGACGGTGGAGGGAAGGCGGGAGGTTAATGGAAATCTGCCAGAACTGTCAGTTCGCCGGCCGGCCGCTCATTGCTTCTTCAGCGCGCGCCCCTGCCGGATGAGATACGCGCCCGTGCCGTCGAGGCCGGGGGAGAAAATGAATTCCGTCTCCGGCGTGCTGCCGACGGCGGGGCGGAGGTAGCGGTTCTCGCCAACCTTGGCGAACACGCCGCCCTGCGCGCCGACGAGCTGGCCGTCCTTCACGCGCAGCGCCATGGTCGCCTGGCCGTTGCCGTAGGTGCCGGCGAGGCGTTTCATTTCCTCGGCGCTCATCGCCTGCTTCTTGCGCGGCTCGGGCGCTGCGGGCGCGATGCCGAGGGCCAGCTCAACGGCTTTCTCCACGACGCGCGGCAGGCTCGCGCCGGATTTGTTGCAGAGGGCGATGACGGCGAATTTTTTCTCCGGGCACATTTTGGCGAAGCTGCCATAGCCGGTGCGCGAGCCGCCGTGCGAAAGCCAGCGCAGCCCACCCTCGTCCTTCACCGTCAGCCCGTAGCCGTAATGCCCCTCGCGCCCGGAGACAGCGACGTGCGGTGTGGAAAGTTTCTCGATGACGAATGGCGAGAGCGCCTGCTTGCCGTCCACTTTTCCGCCGCTCATGAACGCGATGCAGAAGCGCGCGAACTCCGGCGCGGTGGTGAAGAGCTGCCCGGCCGGCCAGCCGCCTGCGTTGTCCGCGAGCGGACGCGTGACCTCCGCCTTGCCGCGCCCTTCGGGACCGTGGCCGACGGCGAGGGGCCACGTCATCGCGGCGGTGGGTCGAAACGTGGAGCGAATCATTCCGCAGGGCTTGAGCACGCGCTCGGCGACCATGTCGGCGTAAGGTTTGCCGCCGGCGGTCTCGGCGGCGAGGCCGGCGAGCCAGAAGCCGGGGTTGGAGTAGGAATAAATTTTCCCCGGCTCGGCGAAGGTCAGCGAGTCCGGCAATGCGCGCGCGGCGGCGGCGAGCGCGGAATCGTCGTGCGGCCCCTCCATCACCGTCGTGTCGGCGAGGCCGGACGAGTGCGTGAGCAACTGATGCGGGGTGAGCCGGGAAATTTTCGGCGCGAGCCCCTTCACGAGGTCGCCGATGGGCGCGTCGAGTTTCACTTTCCCTTCTTCGGCCAGCGAGACGAGCGTCGCCGCCGTGAACATCTTCGTCGTGGAGCCGATGCGGAAAAGCATGTCGGGCTTCACGGGATCGCCGGTGTCCACGTTCGCGATGCCGAAGCCCTTGGCGTAAATGATTTCGCCGCCGAGCACGACGGCCACGGCCGTGCCGGGCACGTTGGCGCGCGAAAGTTCGGATTTGATGAAGGCGTCGAGCGGCGCGAGGTTCGGCGCGGCGGCGCGCAGGGCGCTGACGGCAAGGAGGAGGACGATGAGGAAAGCGCGGCGGTGCATGGGCGGATGATGGGCGAGACTGGCCAAATGGAAAATGCAAAATGGAACTGGCGAACGATTCCGGGCGGCGGCCCGCCCTCACCCCGGCCCTCTCCCATCCGATGGGAGAGGGCCGGGGTGAGGGTCGTGTGCTTCGACGATTCTGTCGTCCAGTCGCGCACCGTCGGCACGGCCCATGAACCGCGAGGATTCAAGGCGGAGCAAGGATTTGATTTTTCCTTGCTCCGCCCAGAATCCTTGCGGAGACCCGCCCCGGCTTTTTCCGCTTTGCCTTTGCGCGGCGCGGCCATACGTTGCGCGGCGTTCCAAACCATGAAGAAACTGCTCCGCCTCATTTCACTTCCCCTCCTCCTCACCGCGTTCACCGCCTCTGCGTGGGACTACGCCGGGCACCGCACCGTCAACCAGCTCGCCCTCCAGTCGCTCCCCGCGGACTTCCCGGCGTTTGCGAAGACCCCGGCGGCGCGCGAGCGCATCGCGTTTCTCGCCGGCGAGCCGGACCGCTGGCGCAACACCCAGGACCACACGCTTGGCCACGTCAACGAGCCGGATCATTTCTTCGACCTCGACTACCTCGCCGGCTTCGGGCTCACGGCGGAGACCATCTCGCCGTTCCGCTACGAGTTCATTGGGCAGCTCGCCGCGGCGCGCGCGAAGAAGCCGGACATCGAGCCCATCCGCGACCCGGCGAAGGACGCGAACTTCGTGCGGCAGTTCTTCGGCTTCCTCCCGTGGGCCATCAACGAGCATTACTCGAAGCTCAAGTCTGAGTTCAGCTACCTCAAGACCTTCGAGGCGCACGGCGGCACCGCCGACGAGATCCGCAGCGCGCAGGAGAACATCCTCTACACCATGGGCGTGATGGGCCACTACGTCGGCGACCTTACGCAGCCGCTCCACACGACCAAGCACTTCAACGGCTGGCTCGGCGACAACCCGAAGGACTACACCACCTGGCCGCGCTTCCACTCGTGGATTGACGGCGGCTATCTCGACAAGGTGGGGATGAAGGCCGAGGAGCTTTACCCGAAGGTCCGCCGCGCCAAGCCCGTCGCCGACGCGAACTCCGGCAACCTCGGCATCTTCAAGCCGGTGATGAACGTCCTCGTCGCGCAGAACAGGATGGTCGAGCCGCTCTACATTCTGAACCAGCGGCACAAGCTCTCCGCCGAGGAGGACACCGCGCGCGAGGGCAAGGCGTTTCTCACCGAGCAGTTGCTCAAGGGCGGGCAGTTCCTCGGCGACATCTGGCTCACCGCGTGGCAGACCGCGCCCGAGGACAAGTTCCTCCAGTCCTCGCTGGCGAAGCGGAAGTTGAAGGCGGGGAAATGACGGGGCAGGGGAAGATGGTGGGCCCGCCTGGACTTGAACCAGGAACCAAGGGATTATGAGTCCCCTGCTCTAACCATTGAGCTACGGGCCCGCTGCGCGAACGGCCGCAGTGTGTCCGCGAAGCGCGGGGCGGCAAGCGAATTTGCAGGAGGAAGCGGAGCGCGGACGGTCCCCGTCCGCAGCGGCTCCGTCGCGAGGGACGCGGCCGGTGAGTCCACACATCTTCTCACCTCCGGCACTGCTGCGGGCCGGGACGGCCCGCGCTCCGGCGCGGTCGGTGGCGCCGGTCAGTGATTCACCAGACCCAGGATGTCCTCGCGGTGGAGCGGGCCGTAGGTGCGGCCGTCGATGCTGTTGGCGCGGTTGTCGCCGAGGACGAAGTAGTGGTCGGCGGGAATCTTCACGCGGGCGAGGCTGGTCTTGATCGTCCAGGTCTGCACGTCCTTGCCGAGGTAAGCCTCAGTGAGCAGTTCGTCGTTGAGGTAAACGCGGCCGTGGCGGAACTCGATGGTCTCGCCGGGCAGGGCGACGACGCGCTTGATGCAGAGATTGTCGTCGAGGTGGTCGCGGAGGATGACGAGTTCATTGCGGCGCGGCGCGCGGAAGAAGTAAACCCAGCGGTTGACGAGGAAGCGGCTGCCGTTGTGCAGCGTCGGCTCCATGCTCGGGCCATCGACCTCGACGGAGCCGAGGAGGAATTTGCTCACGAGGATGAAGCTGAGCAGGGACCACGCGATCAGGCAGGCGAGCACGTAGGCCGGCCGCGACTCGTGCGGGACGTAGCGGGAATGGATGAAATGGTAGAGCCGCTGCGGAAGCTGGAGGGGGGCTTTTAGCAAATTCATGCGGCTGGCGTGGTCGCGGGTCGGGCCAAGCCCTCACGCGAACGTGGCGCACGATAGGGATTTCCGGGGCAAAGTCAAACCGCAACGCGGGGCAAAGGGATTGCCAGACTCGCGGGTTTGCGACTCAATGCGCCGATGCGACGCAAACTGCTGGTGATTGACGACGAGGCGGTGATCCGCGAGGTGCTGGTGGATCATCTGGACCGGCACGGCTACGACGCGGAGGCGGTGGCGTCGGTGCGCGAGGGCGTGAGCCGCGCGCGGGAGCAAGCGTTCGAC
This sequence comes from Verrucomicrobiota bacterium, assembly GCA_016199935.1. Lineage (GTDB taxonomy): Bacteria > Verrucomicrobiota > Verrucomicrobiia > Limisphaerales > JACQFS01 > JACQFS01. The sequence goes on along the minus strand of JACQFS010000012.1, from coordinate 33,485 downwards.
GCGGTGCTGCTGGACCTCGCGCTGGCGGAGACGAAGGGGCTGGCGTCGCTGGATGAATTTCGCGCGGCTGTGCCGGCCGTGCCGGTGCTGATCCTCACGGGCCTGCCGGTGAGCGAGCAACTGGAGCGGGCGGTGATCGAGCGGGGCGCGCTGGAGCTGCTGAGCAAGATGAAGCCGTTTGAGAATGTCACGATGCGGCTCGCGCGGATGTTCCGGCAGGAGTGAACAGCACAACGCGCCCGGCGCGGTGAGGCGCGGGCGCGTTTCGTGCGGAAAGTTTCCGGCGGACTAGACGAGTTCCTCGGTCTCGAGGAAGCCGTGGAGCTGGCGGAGGCGCGTGGGGTGACGCATTTTGCGGAGCGCCTTGGCCTCGATCTGGCGGATGCGTTCGCGCGTGACCTTGAACTGCTTGCCCACCTCCTCGAGCGTGCGGCTGTAGCCGTCGCCCAGGCCGAAGCGGAGTTCGAGCACCTTGCGCTCGCGGTCGGTGAGCGTGTCGAGCACGTCGCCGAGTTTGTCCTTCAGCAGACTGTAGCTCGTCATGTCGGACGGATTCTCCGCGGATTTGTCCTCGATGAAGTCGCCGAAGTTGGTGTCCTCGCTGTCGCCGACGGGGGACTGGAGCGAGATGGGCTGCTGCGCCATCTTCATGATGGCGCGCACGCGCTCGACGGGCATCTGCATCTCGTCGGCGATTTCCTCCGGCGTCGCCTCGCGGCCGAAGTCCTGCACGAGCTGCTTCTGCACACGCATGAGCTTGTTGATCGTCTCGATCATGTGCACCGGGATGCGGATGGTGCGGGCCTGGTCGGCGATGCTGCGCGTGATGGCCTGGCGGATCCACCACGTGGCGTAGGTGGAGAACTTGTAGCCGCGGCGATACTCGAACTTCTCGACGGCTTTCATCAGGCCCATGTTGCCCTCTTGGATGAGGTCGAGGAAGGAGAGGCCGCGATTGGTGTATTTCTTGGCGATGGAAATGACGAGGCGGAGGTTGGCCTCGACCATCTCGGTCTTCGCCTGGAGCGCCTTCTGCGTGAACATCTGCAGCTCCTGATACGCCTTGAGGTAGTCCGCGAAGGGCATGCGCACGAACTCCTCGAGCGCCTTGATCTTCTTGCGCTCGGAATCAATCACGGACTGCTGCTGGTTGGACTTCCGCTGCTTCTCGAACTCCTCGATGGTGCGCAGGCTCATCTGGATCTTGTCCTGGATGTTGTCGGCGACGAGCGACATCTCCTCGATGACCTTCTGCTTGAAGAAATACTTCACGAATTGCGCCTGCAGCTTCGCGTCAATCTTCTTGAAGGCGGTGTGGCCCCGCTCCTTCTTGGCCTTGCTCGGGGCGCCCTGCCAGTCGGAGTATTTGTCGTCCACCGCCGAGTCGAGGGCGCGCACGTCCTTCACCAGCTTGCGCAGCGCCTTGAGGTGCTGGTCGCGGCTGTCGATTTTCTTGTCGAGGATGACGCGGTCGAAGCGTTCCTTCGGCGGCTCGGAGATGAGCTTCTCGGCGAGGGCGATGTGCTCTTGGCCCGCGAAGCCGAAGCTGTAGATGATCGCCTTGACGGAATTCTCGGCGTCCTCGATACGCTTGGAAATCTCCACTTCCTGTTCGCGCGTGAGCAGCGGCACCTGGCCCATCTGCTTGAGATACATGCGGACGGGATCGTCGAGAATGTCGAGGCGGCTCTTGTCCTCCTCCTCCTCGGGCTCGGGCTGCTTGACGCGGTCCACCTCGGCCTGGTCCACGATCTCGACCTCGAGGTTGCGGAGCTTGCTGTAAATCTCGTCGAGCTCCTCAGCGGTGACGACGTCGTTGGGCAACGCGTCGTTGATGTCGTTGTAAGTCAGGTAGCCCTGCTCCTGCGCGAGGCGGAGCAGTTCCTTGATCTTCTCCGTGAGGTCAATGCCCGTGCTGCTCTTGATCGTGCCGATCATGCCGGCGGCCTGCGCGGCGTCGAACTGCGGTTCGGTGGCTTTGGCCGCGGGCGCGCCGTTGGCGCCGGGCTTGGCTTTGCCCCCGGCGGCTTTTTCCGCGCCCCGACGGGCACCCTTGGCCGGAGCGGCGACATGGGCTTTGCGGGCGGAACTTTTGGCGGCGGGTTTCTGATCCTTACGTTTGGCCATAAAATTTGTCTGACGCCGGCCAGTCTGGCCGGCGATGAGCCGCCGAATATGGGTGCGTGACTACGGACAGTCAAGGGGAGAGGCGGAAAAGCGGCGACCAGGAACCCGGCGTGCCGGTGGTCGCGATAGATTGTGAAAATAATCACAAAACGGCTTGCCAGCCTGCCGGTCGGCGGTAGTTTTGCTCCGGCGCGCGGGAGCGAACCGCGCCGATGACCATGCCGACCACCACTGAATTCGGTTACAACTCGAAGATCGAGGGCGAAGTCATCCACACCCAGGTGGATGCCGCGCTCAACTGGTTCCGCAAGAATTCCCTCTGGCCGATGCCGATGGGGCTGGCCTGCTGCGCCATCGAATTGATGGCCGCGGGCGCGAGCCGCTTCGACATCTCGCGCTTCGGTTCCGAGGTCATGCGCTTCAGCCCGCGCCAATCCGACGTGATGATCGTCGCGGGCACGGTGACCTACAAGATGGCGCTGGCCGTGCGGCGCATCTACGAGCAGATGGCCGAGCCGAAATGGGTCATCGCGATGGGCGCGTGCGCCTCGACCGGCGGGATGTATCGCAGCTACGCGGTGCTCCAGGGCGTGGACCACATTTTGCCCGTGGATGTTTACGTGGCCGGCTGCCCGCCGCGGCCGGAGGCGTTGCTCGACGCGCTGATCAAGCTGCAGAAAAAGGTCGGGCAGGAACCGCTCGTCAGAAACCTCAAGCGGGACGCGGCACCGGAGCACTACGGCAGCCTCGGCGTCGAACTCGGCGAAAAGGGCGAAGTCGTCCATCGGTGAGTTCTCTCAACTCTCAACTCTCAACTCTCAACTCTTGGTGGCCACGCCCATTGAATTTGCCAGGAAGCTCAAGGAGAAGTTTGGCGAGCTTGTTTCCGCGCCGACGGAGTTTCGTGGCGAAGTCTCGGTGAAGATCGCCGATGCCGAGCGCATCTCGGAGGTGTGTGCGTTCACGAAGAAGGAACTGGGCTTCGACTACCTCGTGGACCTCAGCAGCGTGGACAACTACGGCGACGACCCGCGCTGGACGGTGGTCTATGAACTCGCGGGGATGGCGCACGGCTGCCACCTGCGTCTCAAGACCGATGTGAGCGAGGAAAAGTCTGAGCTGCCGACTGTGACGACCGTGTGGAAGACCGCCGACTGGCACGAGCGCGAGGCTTACGACATGATGGGCGTGCGCTTCCGCGGGCATCCCGACTTGCGCCGCATCCTGATGTGGGACGGGTATCCGTATTTTCCGCTGCGGAAAGATTTCCCGCTCGCGGGGAAGTCGAGCGAGTTGCCGGACATCGCGTTCACCAAGGCGGCACCGCTCGAAGGCGGGCCGTTCGTCACGCTTCCGGGCGGAAAGGATTCGATGGCACGCGAGCCGCGCGTGCGCACTCCCGAAAACTGATTCTCGATGACCAACGTCCAGGACATCACATTCAAGGAACCCGCGGCCCGCGCTGCCGAAGCACAGCCGGCGGGCGCGGAGGATTTGCAGGACATCCAGGGCGACAAGCTTGTCCTGAACATGGGGCCGTCGCACCCGTCCACGCACGGCGTGCTGCGCATCCTCCTCGAACTCGATGGCGAGGTCATCACCAAGGCGGTGCCCGACATCGGCTATCTCCATCGCGGCGACGAGAAGATCGCGGAGAACATGACCTACACCCAGTTCATCCCTTACACGGATCGGCTGGATTACCTCGCGCCGCTGGCGAACAACGTCGCCTACGCGCTCGCGGTCGAGAAGCTCATGGGCATCGCCGACAAGCTCCCGCCGCGCTGCCAATACATCCGCGTCATCTGCTGCGAACTCGCGCGTGTCTCGGCGCACCTGCTCGGCGTCGGCTGCTACGCGATGGACGTGGGCGCGATGACCGTCTTCCTCCACACGTTCACGGAGCGCGAAAAGGTTTACAACCTCGCCGAGTGGCTCACCGGCGCGCGATTCACCACGAGCTACACACGCATCGGCGGACTCTCGCGCGATCTGCCCGCGGGCTGGGTCGCGAAATGCCGGCAGTTCTGCGACGAAGTTCTCATCGCCATCGCCGAGGTGGACAAGCTGCTCACGCGAAACCGCATCTGGGTGGACCGCACGCGCGACGTCGGCGTGATCTCGCGCGAGATGGCGATTGATTACGGCCTCAGCGGCCCGAACCTTCGCGGCAGCGGCATCGAGCACGACCTCCGCAAGGCGCGTCCGTATCTTTGCTACAAAGATTTTTCTTTCGACATTCCGGTCGGCGCGACGGGCGATTGCTACGACCGCTACCTCGTGCGCATGGAGGAAATGCGCCAGAGCGTGCGCATCCTCCGCCAGGCGCTCGACAAACTTCCCGGCGGCGCGGACAACGCGTCGAAGGAGCCGATCAACATCCCCGACGGCAAGACCATCCTGCCGCCCAAGGACAAGGTGATGACGAGCATGGAGGAGTTGATCCACCAGTTCATCCTCGTGACGCAGGGCGTGAACGCGCCCGTGGGCGAGATTTATTTCGGCCACGAAAATCCGAAGGGCGAACTAGGCTTCTACATCAACAGCCGCGGCGGCGGCACGCCGTATCGGATGAAGATCCGCTCGCCGTCGTTCGTGAACCTCAGTATTTTGCCCGCGCTGCTGCCGGGCCACATCATCAGCGACGTGGTGAGCATCCTCGGCTCGATTGATTTCGTGATGGGAGAATGTGACCGATGAACTTCTTAAAAACATGAAGAACCTCCGTTTTCTCATTCAACTTCCATCGGGTGAAAAGAGAGAGCTCCCCATCAAGGGCGGCTCAGAAGTTGTGAGCCGGCTAGTCGCTGGCAGCCAATATGTGCCTGAACTCGTGACGAGCTTATTTGTGGAAGCCGAGACTCTCGATGGAAAGCGCGTGCTGATTGTGATCCCACCCAGAGACGATTTCGATGCTGTCGTGGAGGTCAGCAAATAGCGGATTGCCTATGATCTTCACGATTCCAGCCCCACTCGAAGCGGAGATTGACGAACTGATCTCGCACTATCCGAAGAAGCGCAGCGCCTCGCTCATGCTGCTGCACGCGGTGCAGGAGCACTTCGGCCACATCTCGCGCGACGCCGTCGAGTGGGTCGCGACGAAGCTCGGCCTCCAGCCCATCAACATCTACGAACTCGTCACCTTCTACCCGATGTTCCGGCAGGAGCCGGCGGGGAAATTTCAAATCAAGGTTTGTCGCACGTTGAGCTGCGCGCTTGGCGGGTCCGGCAAACTGCACGAACATTTCTGCGCCAAGCTCGGCCTCGACGCGCACATGCACGGCTTGCAAACGACCAAGGACGGCAACTTTTCCATCGAGTTCGTCGAGTGCCTCGCGAGCTGCGGCACCGCGCCGGTGATGATGTGCAACGAGGATTTCTACGAAGGCGTCTCACTCGCGAAGGCGGACGAGATCGTGGGAGGTTGCAAGTGAAGCCGGGTCTCTACATGGAAACTTCGGTGGTCAGTTATCTGGCGGCGCGGCCAAGCAGGGATTCCATTCTTGCCGGCCAGCAGGCCAGCACGCATCGCTGGTGGAAGGAGAAACGGCGCAACTACGAAATTTTTTTGTCGAAACTGGTGTGGCAGGAGGCCGCCAAGGGTGACAAAACGGCGGCGGAGCGCCGGTTGAAACTCATCCGTCCCTTCCGATGGCTGCAAGCGACTGCCCAGGTGATGAAACTCGCGCGCGCCATGGTTGTCCGAAAGGCTGTTCCGCCAAATGCGGTGGATGACGCCATGCACATCGCGCTGGGTGCGGTTTATCGCATGGAATTTTTGCTGACATGGAATTTCACGCACATAAACAATCCGGCGACCGAGGAGCTGGTTCGGGAGGTCTGCCGCCAGCACGGTTTTCATTGCCCGGTGATTTGCACGCCGGACCAACTGCTGTCAGTCTGAATCATGAAAAACCCGATCATTGCCGGATTGCGCCGCATCCGCGACGCGCACGCCAGAAAGTTCAACCATGACTTCGACGCGATCGCGCAGGACTGGATGAAACTCGAACCGTGGGAAGAACGAAAAACCGTGACGTTGCGGGGCGGGCGGATTGTCCCCGCGTTTCCGTCCCGCAAGACCGCGCGGACGCGGGCGTGAAAACCAAGTGCAGACAAGGAAACGACGCGTGAGCCGGACATCCGCAATCGACAATCGGGCAAGTTGGCTGCCCGACATGGATTTGAACCATGACAAGCAGATTCAGAGACTGCTGTGCTACCGTTACACCATCGGGCAGGCCGTAGCGCCCGACAACGTAGGGAATCCAAACTGAGAGTCAAGCCGCCATGCCGCAGGAACACCGCCTCATTCTGAAGCACGCCGATCAGCCCGGTTACACGCCGGACTTGGAGTGCTATTTGCGCCACGGTGGCTACGAGCAGCTCAAGAAGGCGCTCGCCACCGCTCCGCGCGACTTGTCCGACGGCAAAAAGCAGTCGCCGCAGGAACAGGTGCGCGACGAGGTGCTCAAGTCCGGCCTGCGCGGGCGCGGTGGCGCGGGCTTCAGCGCGGGTCTCAAGTGGAGCTTCGTGGATCGTCGCAGCGGCAAGCCCATTTACCTCATCTGCAACGCCGACGAATCCGAGCCGGGCACGTTCAAGGACCGCCAGATCATCCACAAGGATCCGCACCAGCTCATCGAGGGGATGATCATCTCCTGCTGGGCGAATGACGTGAAGCTTGCCTACATCTACATCCGCGGTGAGATGCCCGACGGCGCGCGGTTGCTGAACAAGGCTCTCGCCGAGGCGCGCGCGAAAAATTTCCTCGGCAAGAACATCCTCGGCACCGGCTACGATCTGGAAATTTACGTCCATCGCGGCGCGGGCGCCTACATCTGCGGCGAGGAGACCGGCCTCATCGAATCGCTCGAAGGCAAGCGCGCCTACCCGCGCATCAAGCCGCCGTATTTTCCCGCCGTGCTCGGCCTCTACATGTGCCCGACCATCGTGAACAACGTGGAGACCCTCTGCCACGTGAAGCACATCGTCGCGATGGGCGCGTCCGAATACGCGAAGCTCGGCACGCCCAACAACACCGGCACGCGCATCGTCAGCCTCAGCGGCGATGTGAAACGTCCCGGCTACTACGAAATCGAAGTCGGCAAGGCCACGCTCGGCGAACTCATCAACGACCCCGCGTTCGGCGGTGGCCTGCGCGATGGGCGGAAATTAAAAGCCATCATCCCCGGCGGCTCTTCCTCAAAAGTTCTTAAGGCCGGCGAAGTTTTCAAACTGAAGCGCAAGGGTGCCGACGGCCAGATGGCCGCCGTGGACGTGCCGTTGCTCGATCTGCCCTACGATTTCGATTCGCTCCAGCAGGCCGGCACGATGTCCGGTTCCAGCGCCATCATTGTGATTGATGACAGCCGCGACATTGTTGAGTGCCTGGCGAATCTCGCCGAGTTTTACGCGCACGAGAGTTGCGGCCAATGCACGCCCTGCCGCGAGGGCGCGCTTTGGATGAGCAAGGCGCTCCATCGCATGACCCATGGCGAGGGCCACAAGGCCGACGCCGATTACCTCCTGCACATCGCGCAAAACATCCAGGGCCGCACCATCTGCGCCTTTGGCGAAGCTGCCGCGTGGCCGGTGTTGAGCTTCGTGAAGAAGTTCAAGGAAGACTTCGAGGCGAAGGGCGCGACGGATGAAGCGAAGCGCGGTGCTTCTGCTCCGCAGAAAATCGCCGCAAGCCCGAACCACTGAAAACGACTCGCGTATGACCGACGCCAAAATCCAAACCGTGAAAGACGAAATCAAATTCGTCGAAGGCATCTTCAGAAAACTTCTGAAGATTCTGCCGTCTTTCAACGTCACGGACGAAAAAATTCTCCCGTATGGTTTGAAGCCGCACACGCGTTCCATCAGTTGGCTGGTCGAGCAAGTGGTGACGCAGCAGACGAAGTTCAACGCCAAGACGCTGGGCATTGAGGACGCCGCCTTTGAGTTCCCCGACACCTGCCTGCATGACTGTGAAATCAAGGTTGGCAAGCGCAGCTACTTTGTGAACGTCAAGATTCACAACATGGCTGGCAAGGAGAACAAGAACGACATCGCTGCGGTCGAGAAGCTCTACATGCAGTATTCCGCCGAGCCGAGCTACAACCTGATTTACGCCTGCTTCGGCGTGCATTTTAAGAACGTCAACATCAGTTTCGATGCCCAGTATCTGAACCTGTTCTCACCGCAGTTCCTGCCAATTTACGTCAATCCGCGTAACGACAAGATTCAGGCATTCTACCATCACGAGCCGGAGTTACGGTCGCGGGCAGAATTTTTGGAACTGCTTCGGCAAAGCTCCCGGAGCATTGTGTTGAAACGAAAATGAAGTCGCTCGATAAAATGTTGAACCGCGTGCTCAACGAGGACGCGCTGCCGGGAATCGGCAAGCTTCCCGATGGCTCGCTCGACCTCGTCGTCACCGACCCGCCCTATTGCCTCGGCAAGGACTACGGCAACGACTCGGACAAGCTCGACCCGGAGGCGTATCTGGAGTGGAGCAAGCTGTGGATTGACGCGGTGATTCCCAAGCTCAAGACCACCGGCAGCCTCTACGTGTTCCTGACGTGGCGCTACTCGCCGGAGATTTTTTGCTACCTCAAAAAGCGGCTCATCATGCTCAACGAAATCATCTGGGACCGCAAAGTTCCCAGCATGGGAGGCAGCACGCGGCGCTACTCCTCGGTGCATGACAACATCGGTTTCTTCGCCAAAGCCAAGGATCACTACTTCGACATTGATTCCATCCGCATCCCCTACGACGAAGAAACCAAGAAGGCCCGCAGCCGTTCCATCTTCGTGGGCAAGAAGTGGCTCGAAGTCGGCTACAATCCGAAGGACGTGTGGAGTGTTTCACGTCTCCACGCGATTCACGCCGAGCGCGTCGAACATCCCACGCAGAAGCCGCTGGAAATCATCGAGCGGATGATCAAGGCAAGCTGTCCGCCGGGCGGCGTGGTGTTCGACCCCTTCATGGGCAGCGGCACGACGGCGCTTGCGGCCTACCGGCTCAAACGCAATTTCATCGGCTTTGAAATCAACCCGAATTACTGCCACGTGATTCAGGAGCGATTGCGGGAGGAGGGGTCGTTGACGCTTGAAGACGCGTCCGCTCTTGCGGCAACGTCGGATAAGGATTCCAAGTCCAAGAGCAAACAGCCGACTCTGTTCGAGCACGCGCTTGCTGCCGCGGGCAAGCGTGCGGAAAGTGTTTAGCATGTCAGCCCCCGCGACAACCGAAACCAAGCCCGCCGCGCCCGCCGCGCCGCCGCCGGTCGAGAAGATCAAGATCAAGGTGGACGGCCGCGAGCTCGAGGTGCCGAAGCTGATGCCCGACTGGCAGGGCAAGCTCCAGCCCACCACGATGCTGCAAGCCTGCCAACTCGCCGCGCAGGAGGTGCCGCACTATTGCTATCATCCGAAGCTGCCCATCGCCGGCAATTGCCGCATGTGCCTCGTCGAGTTCGGCACGCCGATGATGGGCCCCGACCGCAAGCCCGTGCTCAACGAGGACGGCTCGACGAAGATCGCGAAGTCCGTCCTGCCCTACGAACCGACCACGCCGCGCGGCGCCATCGCGTGCGCGACGCCCATTTCGCCGGGCATGGAAATTTATCCGAGTTCGCCCGCGACGAAGCAGATGCGCGAGGCGGTGCTCGAATCGCTGCTCATCAATCACCCGCTCGACTGCCCCATCTGCGACCAGGCGGGCGAGTGCAAACTGCAGGAATACTCGGTCGAACACGGTCAGGCGCAGAGCAGCTTCGTCGAGGCGAAGGTGCACAAGCCCAAGGCCGTGGACCTCGGGCCGCGCATCGTGCTCGACGACGAGCGTTGCATCCTTTGCACGCGCTGCATCCGTTTCACCAAGGACATCGCGGGCGACGACGCGCTCGGCATTGTGAATCGCGGCAGCTACAACACCATCGCCGCGTGGAAGCCCGGCGCGTTCGACAACAATTACACGCTCAACACCGTGGACATCTGCCCGGTGGGCGCGCTCACGTCGAAGGATTTCCGCTTCCAGATGCGCGTGTGGTTCCTCAAGGAAACCAAGAGCCTCTGCACGAGCTGCGGCACCGGCTGCAACACCGTCATCGGCTCGCGCGAGGAAAAAGTCTATCGCTACGAGCCGCGCCAGAACGACGCGGTGAACTCGACGTGGATGTGCGACTCGGGCCGCTTGAATTACAAGTGGATCAACCGCGAAGACCGCCTCAAGGACGTGCTCGTGAGCGGCCAGAAATCCGCGTGGGCCACGGTCATCAAGGAAATCTCCGAGAAGCTGGTGAAGGCGCCGCAAGGTTCCGTCGCGATCGTCGCGAGCGCGCGGCAGACAACCGAGGAGCTTTACCTCCTCAAGAAACTCGCGACCAAGTTGGGCGCGCTCACCGACTCCGTTCCGCGCGAGGGCGAGGGCGACAAGCTGCTCGTCAACGCCGACCAGAATCCCAACAGCAACGGCGCGCGGCTCACGGGCATCGCGTTCACCGAGATGGGAATCAACCTGCCGAAGATCGCCGACGGTATCCGCGCGGGCCGCATCAAGACGCTCATCGTCTTCGGCGAGGACGTGACCCAGTGCGGCATTGCCGCCGATGTGCTCGCGAAGCTCGACACGCTCATCGTCAGCGACATTTTGCCGAACGAGACGACGAAGAAGGCGCACTATCTTTTGCCCGGCTGCCCGCACGCCGAGAAGCGCGGCACGTTCGTCAACGTGAAGGGCCGCCTGCAGAAGTTCATGAAAGCCGTCGAGCCGAAGGGCGACGCGCGGCCCGAATGGGAATTCCTGCACGAACTCGTCGAGAACCTCACCGGCAAGAACGGCTACTCGAGCATCGAGGGCTTGTTCGACCAGATGGCGAAGGACGTGCCCGCGTTCGAGGGCCTCGAGTGGGGCAAACTCGGCGACACCGGCGTGACGGTGAAAATATGATTTCACTTTTGAGCATCGCGATGAATCAGATTGTGGGTGGAAGTGCGTTCGTCGCTTTCCCCTTCACCCCGGCCCTCTCCCTCCGGGAGAGGGAGGAGTCACGGCCGACTCTCGAACATTCCAAAGCGCGTCGCTTCGCCGACAGACTGGCGACGATTCTCCCTCTCCCCAAGGGAGAGGGCAGGGGTGAGGGGGAACGGCTTGTCCAAACCGAACCGCCAGCCAAGAATTTCTGACGATGGACTGGAACTTTGTCATTTTCAGCGCAGTCAAAATCGCCGCGGTCTTTGCGGTGACGATGACCTTTGTCGCCTACGCCGTGCTCGTGGAGCGCAAGGTCTCCGCGTTCATCCAGGACCGCGTGGGGCCCAACCGCACCGCGCCGCCGCTCGCGCTCAAGATTCCGTTTCTCGGCAAATTCCTCCAGCGTTGGGGCATCTTCCAGCCGCTGGCCGACGGCTTGAAATTTCTGCTCAAGGAGGACTTCACGCCGAGCTACGTGCGCACGGCGTATTTCTGGCTCGCGCCGGCCATTGCGTGCATCCCGGCGTTCCTCACGTTGGCGGTGATTCCGTTCGGCTCGCAGTTCGGCGGGCAGAAAATGGTCATCGCCGATCTCAACGTCGGCATTCTCTACACGTTCGGCATCGTGTCGCTCGGTGTCTATGGCATCGTGCTGGCGGGCTGGGCGAGCAACTCCAAGTATCCGTTCCTCGGCGGCATCCGCTCCAGCGCGCAGATGATCTCCTACGAAATCGCGATGGGCATGAGTGTCATCCCGGTCTTCATGCTCGTGGGCGATCTGAACCTCAGCGAGGTCATCAAGTATCAGGCCGACCACGGCTGGCTCGTGCTGAAGCAACCGCTCGCCTTCGTGATCTTCATCGTCGCCGCGTTTGCGGAAACAAACCGTCTGCCGTTCGACCTGCCCGAGTCCGAGACCGAACTCGTCGGCGGCTACCACACGGAATACAGCTCGATGAAATTCGCGTTGTTCTTCCTCGGTGAATACGCCGCGATGATCTCCGCCTCGGCCATGATGGTGACGCTGTTCTTCGGCGGCTGGACGCTGCCGTTCGCCGGACTCGACCAGCCGGCGCACAGCATCCTGATGGGCATCGCGCAGATTCTGGTGTTCATCGGCAAGCTCGGCTTTTTCATGGTGCTGTTCATCTGGGTGCGCTGGATGTTGCCGCGCTTCCGTTACGACCAGTTGATGGACCTCGGCTGGCGCCGCTTCATCCCGCTCGCGCTGGCGAACATCGTGGTGACCGCCGTGGTGCTGTTGATTTTGAACTCGAAGTGACACGATGAATTCGACCATGCCCACCCAGACCAGCCGCGCCTTTCCCGGCTTCCTCTCATTAACACCCCGCTTTAGCGGGGTGACAGACGATCATGGCCGCGGCCCAACCGTTTTAACGGTTTTCCCGCCTCGCGCCCGAACCATTTGACCGCGCCATGTCCCTCCACGCCTACTCACGCGTCTGGGTTCACCTTGTGTGGGCGACAATCGAGCGCCGTCGGTTGCTGGACAAGCCCGCCGCCGCGAAACTTTCCGCCTACCTCCACGAGTATGCCGCGCAGAAAGGCATCTACATGAAGATCAACTTCGTGAACCCGGAACACGTTCATGCGCTCGTGGATTTGCCGACCAGCCTGTGCATCGAGGACATGATGCAGTTCCTCAAGGGCGGCTCCTCGCACTGGGTCAATGAACAGAACCTTGTGCCCGGAAAGTTCGGCTGGGGCCGGGGCTACGGCGTGTTCTCTGTCTCGCAGTCCGGCGTGCCGGCCGTCGGCGCTTACATCGCGGATCAGGAGAAGCACCACGCGAAGGTCGGCTACGAAGATGAGTTGATGACCTTGGTTCGGAAGTATGGACTGGAGTGGCGTGACGACCGGGAAAACCGTTAAAACGGTTTTCCCTCGCGCCGGCCGACCTTCACCCCGCTAAAGCGGGGTGTTAATGAGAGGCCGGAATGAGACTGATGCTCGTAGCGCAGTGACGTGTGAGATCGGATCGAGATTGTGCCGGTGCCGGTGCGCCGCTTAGAAACGAAAACGAAATGATTGTTGACCGCAAACCGCTGACGTTCTGGGAACGGCTTTACCTGCCCGCGATCTGGGGCGGGTTCAAGGTCACCTGGCGACATTTCGCCAACTCGGTCTTCCGCGGGCACAACACCGCGAAGGAGTTGGGCGATGGCTATTACCCCGAGGTGCCGTGGAAGGTGGCGGAGGGTTATCGCGGCGCGCCGTATCTCGTGCGCGACCAGGACGGCAACACCAAGTGCGTGAGCTGCCAGCTCTGCGAATTCGTCTGCCCACCCAAGGCGATCAGGATCATCCCACCGGGCGACAGTGGCCTCAAGGCCGACCGCGCGAACGCGGAGAAGATGCCGAAGGAATTTGAGATCAACATGCTCCGCTGCATCTTCTGCGGCTTCTGCCAGGAGGTCTGCCCGGAGGAGGCGATCTTCCTGCAAAAGGATTACTCGCTCACCGCCCTGACGCGCGGCGAGATGATCTACGACAAGGAAAAGCTCCTCGCCCTCGGCGGCACGCACGCCGGCATCCAGAAGTGGAAACAAAAGGCGGACGAGGCGAAGGAGCAGGAAACGTTTCCGGTGAAACCTGAAATGATTCGGCCATGAGAAAACGAATCTGTTTCATCCCCGTCCTGATCGTTGCTGCGCTAACGGCGATCTTCGGAATTGACGCCGGTCGTGCTGGAGAACGCGCAAAGTCGAAGAGACCGAACTTGGAGAAAACTCACGGAGATGTCCGAGTGGTTTTGCTGAGGATCGGTCAGGTCGTGACTTCGACCAACAAGCCAAAATTCGTCGTGACCTACGTGGTGGAAATTCCGAAAGAAGGTGCCTTTTCTGATTTGCACTTTCGGAGCGACAAAGAGCTGAGGTTGTTTGTCCGTGGAAAACCGCTCGAACCTCATGGTGAGGTTTCATCTGGAGCGATGGGGTTTGAGAAACTCCCGAGGCGGGACGAACTGACTAAGCCGACACTCCACGAAGGTAAGGCAATGATTGCCCAAAACATCGAGCTCACCGAATTCAACGTTCGGGAAAAGAAGCTCGACGTGAAGATTGAGTTCACTTGGCGCGGCAAGGAGATGAGCTTCGACTTCAAGGATGTTCCAATGGACTGACCGAATGCCTCATCTCCCCGACATTTTCTTTTACGTGTTTGCGGCGCTGACGCTGCTGTGCGGCTTCCTCGTCGTCGTGAATCCGTTCAGCCGCAGCCCGGTCACGAGCGCGATGTTTCTCGTGCTCACCATCATCTCGATGGCGGGGCTGTTCGTGCTGCTGCACGCGTTCTTCCTCGCGGCGGTGCAAATCCTCGTCTATGCCGGCGCGGTCATCGTGCTCTTCCTCTTCGTCATCATGCTGCTCGACCTGAAGGAGGAACAGCGCCGCAAGCTCAAGACCTTCAGCCTCGCCGCCGGCGTGATTTCCGTCGGCGCCATCGCCGGCCTCACCGTGAAGGCCATCCTCGACTCCGGCCCCGGCAAGGGATTGCCCGCGCCCACCGTCGAGGGCGCGACCGCGCCGCTCGGCAAACTGCTGTTCACCCAGTTTCTCCTGCCGTTTGAAATCGTCTCCGTGCTCCTGCTGGTGGCGATGGTCGGGGTGATTTTGCTGAGCAAGAAAGATTTGAAATGATTTGCCCGCGAACCACGCGAATGACGCGAAACAGAATCCGCTTTTCGCGTCCTTCGCGTGCTTAGCGGGCCAAACAAAAATGCACGTCGGACTTGAACATTATCTGGTGGTGAGCGCGCTGCTCTTCAGCCTCGGGCTGCTGGGCGTGCTCGCGCGGCGCAACGTGCTGGTCATGTATATGTCGCTCGAACTGATGCTCAACGCGGCCAACCTCGCGCTCGTCGCCTTTTCGCGGTTCAACAACAACCTCAACGGCCAGGTGATGGTGTTCTTCATCATCACCGTGGCGGCGGCGGAAGTATCCGTCGGCCTCGCCCTGATCGTTGCGCTCTACCGCAAGCGCCAGACCGCTCACGTCGAGGACCTCACCGCGATGAAACTCTGATCATGTCGCTCCTTCCCTGGCTCATTTTGTTTCTGCCGCTCGCGGGCGCCGTGGGCATCACGCTGTTCACCCAGCGCGACCGCGACCTGAGCGCGAAGATTTCCATCGCCGCCGTGTGGCTGTCGTTTTTCTTCAGCGGCCTGCTGTGCCTGTTCACCTCGGGCACGTTCAAGGACGCCGGCCTGAGCGCCGAATGGCTCACCGTCGGCGACCTCGTGGTGGATTTCGGATTCATCATTGACCCGCTCAGTTCGCTGATGCTCTTCATCGTGACCGGCGTCGGCGGGCTGATTCACATTTACTCCTACGGCTACATGCACGAGGACCGCGCGGTGAGCCGGTTCTTCGCGAGCCTGAGCCTGTTCACCTTCGCGATGCTCGGCGTGGTGCTTGCGAACAATCTCCTGATGATGTTCATCTTCTGGGAACTCGTCGGCGTCTCCAGCTATCTGCTCATCGGCTTCTGGTATGAAAAGGAGTCCGCCGCCGACGCCGCGAAAAAGGCGTTCATCACCAACCGCCTCGGCGACTTCGGTTTCATCCTCGGCATCATCCTCGTGTGGGCGACGCTCGGCGGGCTGAATTTCTCCGTGTTGAAAGAGACGCTCGCGAAGAATCCCGGCGCGATGGGCGGACTCGCGACCGCCGCGGGCCTGCTGCTCTTCTGCGGTGCGATGGGCAAGAGCGCGCAATTCCCGCTGCACGTCTGGCTGCCGGACGCAATGGAAGGCCCGACGCCCGTCTCCGCCCTCATCCACGCCGCGACGATGGTGGCCGCGGGCGTTTACATGCTATGCCGTGTGTTCTTCCTGCTCGACGTGCCCGGCTCGCACGCGCAGCTCGGCTACATGGTCATGGCCGTCGGCCTCGCGGCGCCGGGCGCGGCGATGTTTCACCTCGCGACGCACGCGTTCTTCAAGGCGCTGCTCTTCCTCGGCGCCGGCTCAGTCATCCACGCGCTGCACCACGAGCAGGACATCTGGAAAATGGGCGGGCTGAAGTCGAAGCTCCCGACCACCTACCGCACATTCCTCATCGGCACGCTCGCGCTGTGCGGCGTGCCGCCGCTGAGCGGCTTCTACAGCAAGGACGGCATCCTCGCCGCCGCGTCGCCTTCCGGGTCGCATCCGAATCCGTTCCTCTTCATCCTCGTTGTCGGCGTCGCGGCACTCACGGCGTTCTACATGGCGCGCCTGTTCCTCGTCGCCTTCCTCGGCAAGGCCAAGGACCACTGCGTGGACCACGCGCACGAATCGCCCGGCGTGATGATCTGGCCGCTGCGCATCCTCGGCACGCTGTCCGTCATCGCCGGCTTCATGGGCTTGGAGCAAATGCTCGGGCGCTTCTTCGGCGATGAACACGCCCACTCGCTCGGCTACATCGCGCAACTCTTCGCCCCGTTCGGCCACGCGCCACTTGCGGCGTTCTTCGGATTGTTCGCCACCGTGCTCGGCTTCAGCGTCGCCTACGCGCTCTACGCGAACGCCAGCACCGACCCGCTGCCCGCGAAGCTCGGCTTCCTCGCCCGTGCGATGCGCGACCGCTTCTACTTCGACGAGATTTACACCGGCCTCATCCGCCTCACGCACGAGGCCATCAGCTACGTGGCGAGCTGGATTGACCGCTGGCTCGTCGCCGGCCTCGTGGTGCGCGGCACGCACGGCACCACGGAACTTTTCGGCCGCGCGCTGCGCCTCGTGCAGACCGGCAACTTGCAGACCTACGCCTTCCTGCTCGTGCTCGGCGTGGCGCTGCTGCTGTTCATCATCCTGAAATAATGCTGCTCACCACCCTCATCTTCCTCCCGCTGCTGACGGCGCTGCTGCTGGTGCTGATCCCGGCGAATTTCCGCTTCGTCCTGCGCGCTCTGTCGCTGCTGGCGACGTTCGTGACGATGGTGCTCGCGGTCGTGCTCTTCGCGAAGTTCCAGCCCGGCGTGGCGGATTACCAGTTCACCGCGCAGGCGAGCTGGCTGCCCGCGCTCGGCATCAGCTACCACGTCGGCGTGGACGGCCTGAACGTCGCGCTCGTGCTCATGGCGGCCATCGTCGGCTTCGCGGCCACGTGCGTGTCGTGGGAGATCAAGACGGGCGAGAAACTTTTCTACATCCTGCTGCTGCTCATCATCGGCGGGATCATCGGCGCGTTCGCGTCGCTCGACCTGTTCTTCTTCTACTTCTTCAACGAACTCGCGCTCGTGCCGGTGTTCATCATGATCGGCGTGTGGGGCCGGGGGCCGGACAAAAACTACGCGACCTTCCAGATCACGCTCTATCTGAGCCTCGGCGCGTTCCTCGCGTTGTTCGGCCTTATCGCGCTCTACGTTCAAAGCGGCGCCAACTCGCTCGACCTCGTGGTGCTCAAGCAGCACCTCGCGCAGAAGCCGCTCGAAGCCGGCTCGCAGAAATTGATTTTCCCGATGCTGCTCTTCGGCTTCGGCGTGCTCGTGGGCCTCGTGCCGTTTCACACGTGGGCGCCGCTCGGCTACGGCTCCGCGCCGACCGCCACCGCGATGATGCACGCGGGCGTGCTCAAGAAGGCCGGGCTTTACGCCATCATCCGCGTCGCGCTGCCGTTCATGCCGCAGGGCGTGGCGGAGTGGATGCCCATCCTCGCGTGGCTCTGCCTCGGCAACATCCTCTACTGCGGCTGGCTCGCGATGCGACAGAAGGATCTGAATCTCCTCATCGGCTATTCGAGCCTCGCGCACATGGGCTTCGTGTTCCTCGGCATCGCGAGCGTGTCGCTCATCGGCATCACCGGCGCGGTGGTCATCATGGTCGCGCACGGTCTGCTCGCGGCGCTGAGCTTCGCGCTCAGCGGCTGGCTCTACAACCAGACCGGCACGCTCGAAATGGCGAAGCTCGGCGGGCTGATGCGCAAGATGCCGTTCGTCGGCATGGCGTTGGTGATCTGTTTCATGGCGGGGTGCGGATTGCCGGGCTTCGGCAATTTCGTCGGCGAGGCGCTCGTGATGTTCGGCGCGTGGAAGAGCCTGCCGTGGTTCGTCGTCGCGGCGGCGTGGGGCGGGCTGGTCATCGGTGGCATCTACATGCTCCGCGCGATCCGCAGCGTCGTCCACGGCCCGCAACCGGATGCGTGGAGCGGCGTGAGCGACGCGGGCAACATCTGGCGCAAACTGCCTTTCGCCGTGCTCATCGCCGCGCTCATCATCTTCGGCTGCTTCCCGAAACTGCTGACCGAGCGCATCAAGCCGAACGTCGCGGAAATCGTGGAGGCTGCCGCCGCGAAGGCGCCCGCAAAGGTTGCGGTCACGAAATAGGCGCGGCGGAATGACCAATGTCCAAGTTCAAATGACCAAGGAATTGCAAAGCACCAAGCTCGAAGGCGCGCCCGTGAAGCAGATGGAGCGCGGGCTTCAGCCCGCTTCATCGTGTGGACTGAGACGCGTGTTGGAATCCGATAGTCTTTTGCCAGTGCGGACGTTGAAGCGGCGTGAACGCCGCGCTCCGTTCGCGTGCGTGGCGTGTGCCGAAGTTCGGGCTGGTGGTGGACATTGTGCGAGCCGTTCCCCCTCACCCCGGCCCTCTCCCTCCGGGAGAGGGAGAACCGTCGGCAGTCGGTCGGCGAAGCGATGCGTGTTGGAATGTTCGAGAGTCGTCCGGGATGTCTCCCTCTCCCGGAGGGAGAGGGCCGGGGTGAGGGGGAAGCGCCCGCCCGCCTTTCACCGCCGCTCTGACACCTGGCAGGCCTCGCACGGCCCTTTGACCTTTGGTGCTTCCTTGGACATTGGTCCTTGGTCCTTGGTCATTTCATCCCAATGAACTACTCGCTGATCAGTCTGGAAATCGCGGTGGCCCTTCTCGGCCTGGGGGTGCTGCTGCTCGACTTGTGGATTCCGGCGGAGCGCCGGCGCTCGCTGGGCTACCTCGCCGCCGCCGGACTCACTGGCATCCTGCTGTTCAGCCTTAACCTCTCCGCCACGGAAGCGCAGTTCGCCTTTGGTAAAATGTATGTGCTCGATGCGCTCGCGCTGTTCTTCAAGCGCTTCTTCCTCGTCGCGGCGATCCTCGTGCTGATACTCTCCGTCGAGTTCTCCGACCGCTTTCAGGCGGGCGTGTCCGAATATTTCTCGCTCATCTGCTTCGCGCTGCTCGGCATGATGTTCGCGGCGTCGGCCAACGACTTCGCGCTGCTCTTCGTGAGCATCGAGCTCATCGCCATCACGTTCTACATCCTCACCAGCTTCCTGCGCGGGCGGCAGAACTCGCTCGAAGCTGGCGTGAAATATCTCCTCCTCGGCGGCGCGGCCTCGGCGTTCATGGTGTTCGGCATCGCGCTCGTGTTCGGCTCGGCGGGCTCGATGGGCTTTGGCGAAGTGGCCGCGAAGCTCAAGGCCAGCCACGAACTCGCGCACGCGCCCATCCTGCTCGTCGGCGTGCTGATGATCCTCGTCGGCCTAGGCTTCAAGATCGCCGCGTTCCCGTTCCAAATCTGGGCGCCGGATGTTTACCAAGGCTCGCCCGCCCCGACGACGGCGTTCCTCGCGGTCGGCTCCAAGGCCGCGGGCATCGTGCTGCTGCTGCGCGTGCTGTTCACCGCGTTTCCCGAAGTGGTGTCGCACTGGCCCGGACTGCTCATGGGCCTCGCGGCGGTGACGATTCTCTACGGCAGCCTCTGCGCGATTCCGCAGCGCAACCTCAAGCGCCTCATGGGCTACTCCAGCATCGCGAACGCGGGCTACCTGCTGCTCGGCTTCGCAGCGCTCAGCCACGCCGGCTCGGCGGCGGTGCTGTATTACCTTGCGGGCTACCTCTTCACCGTGCTCGCGGCGTTCGCGGTCATCTGCGTGGTGATGAAACAAACCGAGGCCGAGGACATCAGCTCGCTCGCCGGCCTCGGCCAACGCTCGCCGCTCCTCGCCGCGACGCTGACGATGGCGATGGTTTCGCTCGCGGGCGTGCCGCCGCTGGCGGGCTTCGTCGGAAAATTTCTCCTGCTCAAAGCCGTCATCGCGCAGGGCGCGGCGAACCATTGCTACTACTGGCTCACTGCCGTGGCGCTGGTCGGTGTGGTGATCTCGATCTATTACTACTTCAACGTCGTGCGCGCGATCTACTGGTCGAAGGATGCGACCGACATTTCGCCCATCACGCTCACCGGGCCGATGAAAGCGGCCGTCGCCGTGTGCATCGGCGGCATGTTGGTGCTTGGCATCTTCCCCAGCGTGCCGCTCCGGCTCGCGGAGGCGGCGGCGAAGGTTCTGCAGTTGAGTTGACGATGGCTGTTTGTCGGACGCCTCTTCAGTCGGCGCGGTTATTCCCTTCTCATTAGCACCCGGCTTCAGCCGGGTGACAGACGATGGGCGAAAACTTTCAACCGCTTCAGCGGTTTTCCGCGCGGGGAAAAATCGTTGAAACGGTTGGGTCGTGGTGGATTCGCTCCACACCCGGCTAAAGCCGGATGCTAATGATAGAGGCGAAGCTCCGCGAGGACTTGGTTCACTTCCCCACCGAAATCAAACCGTAGTCAGGCTCGTGCGTGCGCGGGTCGGTGAAGGCGTGGCCGGTCACGGTGCCGCCACCGGCGACGGTCGCCCAAGCGTGCGGGCTTTCGCCCTTCCACGCGAAGTATCCCGGCCCGCCACCGCCGGGAGGCTTCGCCAGCTTCTGCGGAACGAACAGACTCAAGAAACGCCGTGGCACCTCCCGCCACTTGCTCCCGCGAAAACCTTCCACGATCGGACCGCGCGCGGTGTAGTCCGACTTCCCGAGCGGGATGCCCGGTGCGCGGTTGGTGGAGAGTGCGCGCCACATCTCGGCGTTCGGTTTCCACTCCGGCGTGGATTGTGCCGGTGCCAGAATGTTGAACGTGGGTGGGGCGGCCGCCGGTGCGGTTTTTTCTTCCGCATGGGCGGCGACGGCGATCAGGAGAATCAGCGGAAGGGCGGGGCGCGGCTTCATGGTGACGGGTTACGCCCGTCGCCAGTTTGCGTCAAACGCATTCTCGCATTCGAGTTGCGTCCAAGCGGTGACGGTTTCAAATTGTCGGCCGACGATGATTCGCAAACTTTTCTTCTTCCTTTTCGCGATGGCGCTGGGCGCGGCGTTGGTCTGGTATTTCTTCATATTTCGACAGTCCTTCCGTGGGCGCATCGCGGAGCGGCGCGTCACCGGCAAGGTCGAGGACGTGGGCGAGGCCATCAAGGACGGCATCAAGAGCATCAACGTGGAGGCGATCAAGGACGAGTTGGCGCGCACGGGCCGCGTCGTGCGCGAGAAGGCCGTGTCGGCCGGCACCGCCATCGCCGACGCGGCGACGGACGTGCGCATCACGGGCGCGGTGAAGACGAAGTTCGCGAGCGACAAGCAGCTTTTCCAGCGCACCATCGGCGTCTCGACGACGAACAAGCGCGTGACGCTGACCGGCAGCGTGGCCTCGCTGGAGGAAATCACGCGCGCGATGGTGCTGGCCTACGACACGCCGGACGTGACGGCGGTGGTGTCGGAGTTGCGCGTGGGGCCGTAGGGCGGAAGTTCAAAGGCCAAAGCTCAAGGGAACGGGCAAGTGGCCAAGGATAGGACGGATCGAAGTCGAGCGGGTCTTTTCATTCGATGGCTTGGCGCTTGGAATTTTGAACTTCCCTTGAGCTTTGGCCTTTGGCTTTTGAACTTCGAACCGCGCCCAGCTTCAGCGCGTGCTGAACACCATCGCGGAGCCGAGGGAGTTGATCCACTGGCCGGGGCCGTTCTGGAAGCTGGCGTAGAGCTGGTCGCCGAGCGAGGCGCGCATCGTCTTTTCGATTTCCTCGCGGAGCGTCTGGAGCGCGAGGTCGCGGCGGGCGGGGGGAAGTTGCGAATCGGAAAGGAGCGTGTCGCGCACGGAGAGCGCGGCCTCGCGCATGTCGTTCAGGCTTTTGGCCATCGCGGGCGGGAGTTCGTTCTGCTGGCTGAAGAGGACGATCTCGCGGAAATCACGGTTCTGGGCGCGGGCGTAATCGTCGGCGCGGTTGCCCAGTTTGTTTTTGATTTCCTGCTCGACGCGCTGACGGTCCGCGTCGCGCGCCGCAGTGTCGGCGCTGAACGCGAAGCGCGCCTCGTGCTCGCGCCACGCGTCGTGGATGGCGCGGAATTCGTCCTCGGTCGGGTTGAAGCCGACGAGTTCGCCGCGCAGGCGCTCGGCGGTCGGCGACATCGCGAGTTCGTAACGCGCGAGTTCGTCCTTCGAGAGCACCTGGGCAAGCAGGTCGTGCCGCTGCTTCTCGATGGCGGCGAGCTTCTCCAGTTCCGCCGCGCCGGGTTGGCCGTCGCGCGCGCCCGCGAGCGCCTGCTCGCGGAGCCCCTCAATGAGGTCGCGCACGCCGAGCACGCGGGTGAGCTTGGCCTCGTCGAGGAACGCCAGCTTCCGCTCCTCGTCGCGGGTGTCCACGAAGTATTTGTTCAGCTCGCGCTCGTAATTCACGCCGAGCAGCTCGCGGAGCACGCCGGGGATTTCCTTGTCGATGGCGGCGAGCTGCGACTCGCGCTCGGTGAACTGCTTCTTCGTCAGCGTGCGCTTCTCGTTCGTCTCCCAATATTTGAATTCGCGCCCGTTGTGGTGGAGGTCGCCGCGCCGGAGCGCGTAGAGCTTCATGATGTCGGTGACGATGAGGTCCTTGATGGTCGGCTCGGGGCAGCCGATGGCGCGGAGGTTGGCGATGTATTTGCGGTAGTCGGCTGACTCGACCTCGCTCCAGTGAAAACGGTTGGTGACGTAAACGACGCGCTCGCCGGCGGCGGCGGGTTTGTTCGGATTGAATGGTGCGACGCCTTTCCGCTTCGCCTCGGCGAGGGCGGCGGGCGTCGCGTCGGTCGCCGTCGCGGCGGGCCGGCGCGCGAACCACCACGCGCCCGCGGCGAGCACGAGGAGGTTGAGCAGGACCAGGGTGGTGTAGCGCATCCGCACGGGACTGTTGTAGTCCGTGCGGGCGAGTTCGCAAGTGGTTTGCGTCTTTTGCAGGGCGCATCTTTTCATCGTGGGTAAAAGCCGTAGAGCGCCCGAGGACCGGACCGCGAGCCGTCCCGGCTCGCAGCAGCCAGGCAACCACGCAAACGCTCGGTCAATCCCAACGCCCGCCGGCCGAGGTGGCCGCTGCGAGCCGGGACGGCTCGCGGTCCGCCACCCACGAAGTCAAGATGCGCCCTCTTCTGCATGACGCGGCGCTTTTTCGCTGGCATGGCCCGGAGCGACTCCGTAGCCTCGCCGCACTTTTTCTCTCCAGACAAATGAAGCCAGCGAAGTCGGACAAAATTGTGGTGTGCGGTGGCGGCGGATTCATCGGCGGGCACCTCGTGGCCGACCTGCGGCGGCAGGGCTGCCGGCACGTGCGCGCGGTGGACGTGAAGCCGTTCGCCGAGTGGTATCAGCGTGACCGCGACGTCGAGAACGTGCGGCTGGATTTGCAGGACAAGGTCGCGTGCGAGCAGGCGCTCAAGGGGATGGACGTGGTTTACAACCTCGCGGCGGACATGGGCGGCATGGGCTTCATCGAATTGAACAAGGGCCTGTGCATGCTGACCGTGCTGATCAACACGCACCTGCTGATGGCCGCGCGGAAATTTGGCGCGAAGCGGTTTTTCTACGCGTCGAGCGCGTGCGTTTACAACGGCGAGAAGCAGAAGAACGCCAAGGTCACCGCGCTCAAGGAGGCCGACGCCTATCCCGCGCTGCCCGAGGACGGCTACGGGTGGGAGAAACTTTTCAGCGAACGGATGTGCCGCCATTTCCGCGAGGACTTCGGCGTCGAGACGCGCGTGGCGCGCTATCACAATGTCTATGGCCCGCTCGGCACGTGGACCGGTGGGCGTGAGAAGGCGCCGGCCGCGATCTGCCGCAAGGTGATCACCGCCAAGCTTACCGGCAATCACGAGATTGAAATCTGGGGCGACGGCAAGCAGACGCGCAGCTTCATGTATATCGACGACTGCCTGAAGGGCACGCAGACGCTCACGCACAGCAGCTTCGTCGAGCCGATCAACATCGGCAGCAGCGAACTGGTCTCGATCAACCGCCTCGTGGACCTCGCCGAGGACATCGCGGGCATCAAGCTCAAGCGCAACTACAACCTCGGCGCGCCCAAGGGCGTGAAGGGCCGCAACAGCGACAACACGTTCATCAAAAAAGTGCTCGGCTGGGAGCCGGACACGCGCCTGCGCGACGGGTTGGAGAAAACCTACCGGTGGATTTACGACGAAATCCTGCGCACCGGTTTCGCCGGTCGGCCGAAGCGCGGGAAATGACGCCATGAGTGTCGCAGCGCCGAGGAAAATGGTTTGCCAGCCGCCCGCCGGCGGGACTATCAACGGCGATGGCATTCGCCCGGTGTGAGCCGGACGCGGGTGCTCAAAGCGTGCTAAAGCTCCAGAAATTTCTCCTGTTCGCCGCGGCCGTCGTCCTGATTTATTTCATGGCGACGGAGATCGGGGAGGGTTCGTTTTTCTGGCCGGTGATGCTGATCCTCGTGTCGGTGTGCGCGGTGCTGTTCATCGCGCTGGACCGCAACATCTGGCTGGTGATTCCCGTGGGGTTGATCAACCCGGTGCCGCTGACGTTTCTGCCCGTGCCGTTCAAGGCGACGGAACTGGCGTTCCTGCTGGTGTTCCTCTACCTCGTGCTGACCCACGCGGCGATGCGGCATCAATGGATCGAACCCGGCCCGGCGAACATCTGGGTGCCGGTGGTGATCATCCTCTTCATCGTCGTCAACCACCAGTTCGAGGGCGGCCTCGGGTTGCGCTCGATGGGCAGTGCGATGGCGGGCGCGCGCCGGCACGCGTTGTTTTTCATCGGCGCATGCTATTACCTGACGATGATGTCCATCTGGCCCAAGTCGCGCCGATGGCTGACGCAACTGCCGGGCTTTTATGTGCTCGTGATGCTGATCGGCGCCCTGCCGAACCTCTTCTCCATCTATTTTCCCAACGTGGCGATCGCGATGGGCATCTTCTGGGTTTTCGCCAACGCGTCCGACGTCCTGTATTACTACGCATCGGATGTCGCGCGCGTCGGGCTGTGGGGGCCGATGGGCATCGCGGTCCAACTGTGGCTGGTGTCGCGCTATCCCCTGAACCAGTGGTTCAGTGCGCCGCGGGTGATGAGTGCCGCCGCGGGACTCGCGTTTGGCGCGGTGCTGCTGTTCACGCGATACGCGCTGGGCGAATCGGACGAGGCGCACGGCGTGTGGATCGCCCTGTGCCTGGGCTCGGTGGCCGGATTTTTCGTGGCCGTCTGGTTCTGGAAGGATCAACTGGTCCTGTTGCTGTCGTTTCTGGCCCTGGCCGGGTGCGGTCTGAGCGGGTTTCGCTCCTCCATCTTTCACTACGCCGTCGTCACCGTGGTGGCCGCGGTGTTCTGCCTGCGCTGGCGCGTGCTGCCGTTCGTGGCGGGACTGGCGGGGCTGATGGCCATGTTGATCGCGGGCAACGGGACGTGGTTCGAATTGCCGGATTCGATGCAGCGTTCGCTTTCATTTCTTCCGGGCCGCTGGGATCCGGTCGTCGTTTCCAGCGCGCAGGCCTCCACCGATTTCCGCGCGCAGATCCAGGAACTTTACCTGGAAAAGTATGCCCTGCTCAACCCCTGGCTCGGCAGCGGCTACAAGATGATGACGCGCGACGTCGGCCAGTTCGGCGACCGACCGCTCGGCACGAGCTCGGAAGAAATGGAGGGCTACATCCGCTCCAAGGATTTCCACATCGGCTGGATCAGCGTTTACGATACCGTCGGCATCGTCGGCGGCCTGGCGTTCCTGTGGCTGTGCATCTACCTGCTCGGCTACCTCTACAAGAACACCCGGCGCATCGGCTGGAACCGGCTCTCGTCCCTGCAGGTCTGGGTGTCCTGCTACCTGGTGGACACGATTGTCAGTTTCTTCACGATCTTCGGGTCGCTCGCGGAAGTCATGCCCCAGTTGATGTTCGGCGCGGGCCTGGTGGTGGTGGCGTTTGAATACCTGCCTGCCTCGCCGTCGGGTGAGTTCGTTTACAAGACGCCGCCGGAAACGCCGTCGTTGCCGGCGACGACCGCGCTTCAGCCGGGCGTGGCACGCTCGGCCTGAGCACGCGTGCCGTTCAGAAGAGGCTGTAGGTGAACGGCGCGAGCGCCGAGCCCTTCGCAAAGACGAGCAGCACCCCGCCACTAATGGGATGGAACCACGCCCCACCCACGCGCCCGGCCGGGCTTGGGCCGACGCTCCACCGATTTCAGTGGTGCGCCAAAGTGTCTCTTTTTAGCCAGTCCTGATCTCGGGAAAGGGTCAAAAACCATCGTTTTGCCCATTCCGAGTTTTCGGAATGGCCTTCTGAACGTTCCGGCGTGCGTTCCGGGTTTTCGGAATGGGCTCCTGAACGTTCCGACGTGCGTTCCGGGTTTTCGGAATGGCCTTCTGAACGTTCCGACGTGCATTCCGAGTTTTCGGAATGGGCTTCTGAACGTTCCGACGTGCGTTCCGAGTTTTCGGAATGGGCTTCTGAACGTTCCGATGTGCGTTCCGAGTTTTCGGAATGGGCATCCGAGCGTTAGGAAGGCCATTCCAGGTTTTCGGAACGTGCATCCGGGCGTCGGGAAGGCCGCGCTGGTTTTTGAGATAGGCCGGGGGCAGGGCAAAATATGGGAAATCCTTGCCAATCGGCGGGTGGCGGCCGGCGGGAGGCTCGCTTAAACCATCCGCATCACATTTATGTCGCGATTCGACTCCGTTCCTCCGGCACGTCTGGATTCCGGGTTGCGCATGGATCAACAAAACGTTCTGACAACTCGCCGGAAGCACCATAAAGGCACGATGATTGACTTCCACAAATTCTTCCTCAATCCCCTGGACGACAAGGGAATCAGTCTCACCGAGGAATTAACCTACGCCGCGGCGCAAATAAACGTGATGACGGCGGACAACCCCGGCGGCGCACTCGATGCGCGCATCGCCGCGACCACCACGGCGACGGGCGCGCTGGAGGGCGGCGCGACGGATGAGGGCGTGAAGCTGGCCTTGCAAAAGGCCCGCACGCTGTCCAAGAAAAATTTCCGCGACACGCTCACGCCAAAAATCGCGCAAGTCCACGCGGCGGTGGTGTCGGCCTTCGGACCGGACTCGCCGGAAGTGATGGAATGTTTCCCCGAGGGGCGAACGGTTTACTCGAACTGCCGTGACGAACAGCTCAACCAGAAACTCGAGGGCCTCGTCACCGCCATCACGCCCAAGCAGGCGCAGGTCGGCGCGCCGGCCGTGACGCTGGCGACGGCGTTGAAAAACAACTGGGCCGCGCTCTTCGGCTCGCAGGGCACCGCCAAGGCGCAGACCGATGCCAGCGGCGTGGCGCTCGACGCCGCCCGCGCCACGCTCAAGCTGGAACTCTTCCGGAACCTCCTCACGCTCGCGCTGATGTTCCCCGGTGACATTGCCAAGTGCGACCTGTATTGCCCGCAGCATCTCCTGCGCAATCCGCAGCACGCGAACACGCCCGGCGACGCGACCCTGAACGCCGGCGCCTACAACGCCGGCACGCAACACCTCACGCTCTCGATGCACAGCGCAGGCGCGACCACCTTCGACCTCGGGCGTCGCACGGTGGGCGAGCCGGATTTCACCATCATCGCCACCGACCTCGCGGCGTCCACCGGCGGAAACGCGACCTACCAGGACACCATCGCCCCGGGCGATTACGAATATCGCGCCGTGCCCAAGAAGAACGGCGTGGCCGGCAACGAAAGCGACATCGTGACGGTGAACGCCGCCTGAACCAATTATGAAGGATGAGGCATGAGGTATGAAACCTGACCCGGCCTCCCCTTCATAATTCATACCTCATCCCTCATAATTTCCCCCCACCCATGTCCTTCGATCCCAACTTCCCGCCACCGAACGCCGAATTGATCTCCGCCGAGTGGCGCGCGCAGTTCAACGGCCTGCACGACGAACTGCACGCCGAAATCACCACCATCCCGCAAGGCCCGCCCGGCAACGACGGTGCGCCCGGCCTCCCCGGCGACAAGGGCGACAAAGGCGATTCCGGTGACAAAGGGGACAAGGGCGACACGGGCGATGCCGGAGCACCCGGCGAGGTGAGCAACGTGCAATTGGGCGACGCGATCAACAACGCGCTCACCACCGCCGCCGCGAACAGTTCCGCCAACAGCAACGGCGTGGCGCTGATTGACACGAGCGGTTTCAGCGACCCGCCGACGCTGGCCGATTTGCTGGCTGTGGCGAACAAGCAGAACGAGTTGATCACTGCGCAGCGGCGGTGAAGGTAGCGGACGTCGCGCTGCTGTGCCGTCCCCGCCGCGGTCAGCGGGCGGAACGCAGGGTCTCGAAACTTGCGCGCCTTTCCGAACCGGCGGCGAAACAGGCTTGCCGCGCTTCCGATGTGCATGTTTCATCTGGCCGTTCCCCAAAACGTGGAACGCCAAACTCAACTGTCACCATGGGCCTTGGAATAAAAACCTACCTGCAATTCAAGCTCGGCGAATGGACCGGGCGGCACCCGGATAAATTCGAGGGCCATTACACCATGTGGCGCGCCCGGCGCATCAACGCCATTCTCGATCACTACGGGCACCGTTACTTCGTCGGGAAGAGCGTCTTGGAACTCGGGGCGGGCTACGGCGCAATCGGGGCTTTTTTCTCGCTGCTCGGCGCGGACGTCACATGTGTGGAAGGCCGGGAGAGCAACACCCGCGTCATCCGCGAGCGCTACCCATTTCTCACCGCTCTCACCCACGATCTGAGCGCGGGCTGGCCCAAGACCGGGCGGGAGCGTTACGATGTCATCGTTCACTTTGGCCTCCTCTACCACTTGGGCGATCCCGAGCCGTCCCTCCGCGAAAGCTGCCGGCGCACGGACCAGTTGATCTTGGAGACGGAAGTGTCCGATTCCGACGACGCGCATTTTATCAAGGGGATCAAAGAGCATAGCTACCACTTCGGCCAGTCCGTGGAAGGTGCCGGCTCGCGGCCCTCGCCCGCGTGGGTGGAACGCATCCTGACCGAAGAGGGGATGACTTTCTCGCGCATCACGGACGACCGTTGCAACTGGGAGTTGCATCGCTATGACTGGCCGATCACCAACTCAAAGGCACACGCCAACGGCCAGCGCCGGATGTGGTTCGCGCAACGTGCTAAAAAATAGCTGCCCGGCTGCCGTTCAGAAGAGGCTGTAGATGAACGGCGCGAGCGCCGAGCCCTTGGCGAAGACCAGCAGCGCGCCCAGCACCACGAGGAACAGCACGATGGGCGCGAGCCACCATTTCTTCCGCTCTTTGAGGAAGCTCCAGAATTCTTTGACGATGGCGAATTTGCTCATGGCCGGGTCAGCGGGGTCAGGGTCTGCAAAATTTTCTGCGCGATGATTTCGTTGCCGAGGGCGTTAAGGTGGACCGGGTCGGCGTCCAGGTAAAGTTCCTTTGCCCGCGGCGCGAGGTCGGGCGTGAGGTCCGCCAGCGGCACGCCGAGCTTCGCCGCCACCTCCTGCTTCACGCGCCGCACGTTGCCACCGGGCTTGCCCGATTCCAGTTCCGTCTGCGTCGGCAGGTAGAGCAGCACCGGCTTGACCCCCTTCGCCTGCGCCAGTTGACACACACCTTGGATCGCGTCGCGGAAAAAAGCGTCCGGGTCGGACTGCTGCTGCGCCTTGAACAGCTCGTCCTGCTTCGGGTCCACCGGGATGAACTTCGTGCGGTGGCGCTGGTAGAATCCCTCCAACTGCACCTCCACCACGAAATGATACAGTGCGAAGCGGCGCAGGAAATTTTTCAGCCGCACGCGCGCCATGAACTGCCGCGCGAATTCCGGGCTGTTTTTCTCCGAGAACTGCGTCCACAGGTTCGCCTCCGCCAGCACCACGATGTCCGGCTGCCACGCGAGCGCGCGTTCGCGGAAGAACGCCGCCATTTGCGGGAACGACCACGCGTTCACTCCGGCGTTGATGACCTCCACCTTGCGCGCACCGCCGGTCTGCTGCCGCAACGTCGCCTCGACGCGCCCGGAGTAAGTCTCCGCTTCGCTCAGCCCCCAGCCGAAAGTGCGCGAGTCGCCGAGCATCAGGATGCGCAGCGTGCCGGGCGGCTTCGGCACCGCGAACTCCGCGCCGCGCGTCCCGTGCGAGTTCACGTGGACCGGCTTGTGGTCAATCTTGGTGTAGCAGTCCTGGTTCGGTTTCAGCCGCCAGTAGAGCAGGGGATCCGGCTCGTAAATTTCGAGGTTGCCGTAGCCCGCGATGCGCAGCGCGATCTCGGTCAGCGCCACGCAGAGGAAAAAGGTGAACGCGAAGAGTGCGGCGTTCTTCAACAGGTTCTTCAGCCGCGACGGCTTGGGCGTTTCAGAACTGCTGCTCATACTCGGCTTTCGTGCGCGGCTTCGAATTGTCGCGCAGGATCCAGTAGCTCGCCGCTGCCGGCTCCAGTTTGCGGTTGAGGAAATCCTTCCCGAAACATTTCGCCAGCAGCCCGACGGGCGTTACCACGAGGTAGAAGAACACCAGCAGCAAAACCGTCGAGACAATGAAGCCCATCACGACCGCGAGGCTCATCCACGCGAGATAGACCCACCGCAACGCCGCGGGCCACACCGTGCCGAACGCGAACAACCCCGCGCCTGGCCACAGTGCCCACGGGTAATACGGCTTGTGCCGCCAATACCACAGCGCCGCCAGCAGCAGGAACACGCCTTGAGGATGCTCATTTGTTTGTTTTAACCACGGATGGACACGGATAAACACGGATGACCTGCAATGACCGCCATCATTCGTGACAAGTTTTTATCCGTGTGCATCCGTGTTTATCCGTGGTTTATTCAATCCAGTTCAAACTCCTTCAGCCAGTCAATGTCCTTGTCCAGCGGCTTCTGGTCCTTCTTCTCCAGCAGGAAATTTCCCACGATCAGGATGTCCATGTTCGTGCGCATGAAGCAGCGGTAGGCGTCGGCGGGCGAGCCGACGATCGGCTCGCCGCGCACGTTGAAGGACGTGTTGATGATCACCGGGCAGCCGTGCCGCTCCTCGAACTTCTTGATCGTCCGGTAATACAGCGGGCTGTGGTCCTCCGTCACCGTCTGCACGCGCGCCGAATAATCCACGTGCGTCACCGCCGGCAGCGTCGAGCGCAGGCAAAGCAGCTTGTGCAGGCCGAAAAGCTTCTGCTGCTCGGCGCTCATCTCCTTGCGGATGGATTTCGCCACCGGCGCGACCAGCAGCATGTAGGGGCTTTCCTCCTTCAGATCGAAATAGTCCGACACGCGCTCGCGCAGCACCGACGGCGCGAAGGGCCGGAAGCTCTCGCGGAACTTGATCTTGAGGTTCATCACCTCCTGCATCTTGGGCGAGCGAGCGTCGCCGATGATGCTCCGCCCGCCCAGCGCGCGCGGCCCGAACTCCATCCGCCCCTCGAACCACCCGATGACCTTCTCGCTGCCGATGAGGTCGGCGATGACCTCGGGAATGTCCGCGTCGCTCACTTCGCGGAACGGCGCCTTCTCCGCTTCGAGGAACGTCCGGATCTCCTCGCGCGAAAATTCCGGCCCCAGATACGACCCCCGCTGCGAATCCTTCACGCCATCCGCCTTGCGCGGCTGTTCGAGATACTGGTGCCAGACGAACAACGCCGCGCCGAGCGCGCCGCCCGCGTCGCCCGCGGCGGGCTGGATCCAGATGCGGTCAAAAATTCCTTCGCGCAGGATGCGGCCATTGGCCACGCAGTTGAGCGCCACGCCGCCGGCGAGCACAAGGTCGCGCATCCCGGTCTGCTTGCGCACGTGGCGCGCCATGCGGAACATGATTTCCTCCGTCACGTCTTGGATCGAGCGCGCGATGTCCATGTCGTCCTGCGTGAGCTTCGTCTCGGCGCGGCGCGCGGGCCGGCCGAAGAGCGCGGCGAAGCGGTCGTTCGTCATCGTGAGGCCAACCGCGTAGTCGAAATATTTCATGTTCAGCTTGAAGGAGCCGTCCTCCTTCAAGTCCACCAGCTCGCGCAGGATGAGGTCGCGATACTTCGGCTCGCCGTAGGGCGCGAGGCCCATGAGCTTGTATTCGCCGGAGTTGACGCGAAAGCCGGTGAAGTAGGTGAACGCCGAGTAGAGCAGCCCCAGCGAGTGCGGGAAGTGCAACTCGCCGAGCATCTCGATGCGGTTGCCCGTGCCCGTGCCGTAGCTCGTGGTCGTCCATTCACCCACGCCGTCCACCGTGAGGAACGCCGCCTCCGGATACGGCGACGGAAAAAAAGCCGACGCCGCGTGCGACTCGTGGTGCTCGGGGAAAATGATCGGCCCCTCGAAGTTCAGCACCTCGCGCAGCTCCGACTTCATCCAGATCTTCTCCTTGATCCATACCGGGATCGCCATGAGGAACGACCGGATGCCGGCCGGCGCGCACGCGAGGTAGGAATGCAGCAGGCGGTCGAACTTCACGAAGGGCTTCTCGTAGAACGCCACGTAATCCACCTCCGCCATCGTGATGCCGCCTTCGCGCAGGCAGTAGTCCACGGCGCTTTTCGGAAAGGCCGCATCGTGCTTTTTGCGCGTGAAGCGCTCCTCCTGCGCCGCGGCGATGATGACGCCGTCGCGCACCAGGCACGCCGCGCTGTCGTGGTAATACGCGGAGAGGCCGAGGATGTTCACCGGCTTGCCGGCACGTGGGGCGGTCTGGGCCGTCTGAGCGGGTTGCGTCATGCGTTGAGCCTGCACGTGGTAGCGGCTCCGCGGCGAGGAGGCAAGTAACAACTCGGCGTTGGTAACAATCCGACGACGACACCCTGATTAGCCTTGAAACTCGACGTTGATTCCCAAGAATCCCCGCGCGATGGACTCCACCAGACTCGCGGGCGACTTGCATTCCAACGCCGACATTGCCCCGTGCCTGTCGGTCGTGGTGCCCGTGTTCAACGAGGCCGCCACGGTGGCCGAGGTGCTCGCGTTGGTCCTCGCCCAGCGGCCGGTGCAGGAAGTCATCGTGGTGGATGATTGCTCGCGCGACGGCACTTGGGCGGCGTTGCTGAAAGTTGCCGCTGCCGAGCCGCGCGTGAAACTTTTCCGGCACGAAGCCAACCGCGGCAAGGGCGCGGCGCTGCGCACCGGGTTTGCCAGCGCCACCGCCGCGTTCGTCATCGTGCAGGACGCGGACCTCGAATACGACCCGGCCGAGTATCACCTGCTGCTGCGGCCCGTGCTCGCCGGCAAGGCGGACGTGGTCTTCGGCTCGCGCTTCCTCGGCATCGGCTCGCGCCGCGTGCTTTTCTACTGGCACTCCGTCGGCAACAAGCTGCTCACCACGCTCTCGAACATGGCGACCAACCTGAACCTCACGGACATGGAGACGTGCTACAAACTTTTCCGCCGCGAACTGCTCTGCCGCGTGACGCTGCG
>JACQFS010000075.1 GCA_016199935.1 Verrucomicrobiota bacterium | reverse complement strand
TTCCGGCTCTGACGACCCAATCGCCCTCGACATCGCTTTCCGGGTCATTGCCGACCACATCCGCACCCTGAGTTTTGCCATAGCCGACGGCATCCAGCCCGGCAACACCGACCGCAACTACGTCCTGCGCCGCATCCTGCGCCGCGCGGTGCGCTACGGCCGCACGCTCGGCTTCCACGAACCGTTCCTCTACAAGCTCGTTGACGTGTTGAAGGAAAAAATGAGCGCTGTCTTTCCTGAACTCATCACTTGGAAGCGGTCAATTGAAACGACCATCCGACTTGAGGAAGAGGCGTTCAACAAGACGTTGGATCGGGGAATCCAGATTTTTAACAATCATATCAACATGGACGTGCTGCATAGTCTTGAGCAAGTGGAGCAACACGACCCGCCCACAATAGCTGACCAGCCTTTTTACGTAGCGAATCCCGACAGAGACAAGATTTCAGGGGAACTCGCATTTCTTCTTTACGACACCTACGGGTTCCCGCTCGACCTCACTGAGTTGATGGCTCGTGAACGTGAGTTCACTGTGGACACCGCTGGCTTTGAGAAGTTGATGGAACAACAACGCGCCCGCGCCCGCGCCGCGCAGAAGAAGTCTGTCATCGAGGTGAAGCGCTATCTTCCTCCAACGAAGTTTGTCGGCTTCGATCAACTTGAATCCGAATGCTCGGTCGAAGGCTTTGAAAGCATCACGACCAAGGACGGGCGTAGAGAAGAGTATGTCATCGTCAATCAATCCCCGTTCTATGCCGAAATGGGTGGTCAAGTTGGCGACACAGGCTTATTGGAGCGACACAACCATTTATGCAAGGGAGTCGTAGCCCGGATTGTGGATACGGTGAAACAGGGGGAGAGTTTCTTGTTGAAGATCGATCCGACGCAGGTTGATCAGTTGAGGAACCAAGAATTCTTCGGACATGACGTTTCAAAAGATCGGGCAATTCTTCGCGTCGATCGTCGGCGGCGCGAGGCGGTCCAGCGCCACCACACCGTCACGCATTTGCTCCACTGGGCGTTGCACGAAGTCGTGAGCAAGGAAGCCTCGCAAAAAGGTTCCTTCGTCGGCCCCGACAAGCTGACCTTTGACTTCAACAGCGCCGCGCTCACGCCCGCGCAGGTCGCCGACGTCGAGAAGCTCGTCAACGAACGCATCGTGGAGAACGCGCGCGTCGGCTGGACCGAGGTGCCATACGCCGAGGTGAAGTCGCGCAAGGACGTGATGCAGTTCTTCGGCGACAAATACGGCGACGCCGTGCGCGTGGTGCAGATCGGCGGACACATTGACGGCAACGGCCGCCCCGCGCTGGACGGTTACAGCATGGAGTTGTGCGGCGGCACGCACACGCGCGCGACGGGCGAGATCGGCCTGTTCCGCATCGTGGCCGAGAGCGCCATCGCCGCCGGCGTGCGCCGCATCGAGGCCGTCGCCGGCCTCACCGCCTACGACGTGATGCGGCACGACCGCGAACTCATCAAGACTGTCGCCGGCAAAGTCAGCAGCCCCGTTCACGATCTGGACAAAAAGATCGAGTCGCTCCTCGCGCACCAGAAGGAGTTGGAGAAATCGCTCAAGGCCGCGCAGCAGCGGGAAGCCTCGAACGCCGCGAGCGGCCTGCTCGCCCACGCCGCGACCATCGCCGGCACGCCCGCCATCATTCACAACCTCGGCGGCGTGGATGGAGATTTTCTCCAGACCGTTGCTGATTCGCTCAAGGGCCGGTTCGCGGGCGTCATCGTCCTCGGCGGCGCGGCGAACGGCGCGGTCGCGCTCGTCGCGGCCGTCTCACCCGAGTTCACCGCGAAAATCCAGGCCGGCAAAATCATCCAGACCATTGCGCCCATCGTCGGCGGCAAGGGCGGCGGCAAACCGGACCACGCCCGCGGCGGCGGCAAGGATGCGGCGAAGCTGGACGAGGCGCTGGCGAAGGCCAGGAGTTTGTTGGGATAGCTGAACGGCTTGCCGGCCCCGGCGCTTGACGCGTGCGGGCGAGGGGAGTTTGATGTGCCCGTGAATCCATTCGGGATTTTTTCCCGCCGCCGGTTCCTGGGCCGCTCGTGGCTCGGGTTGGGATGCGCGGCGCTGCTGGCCGGTGGCGCGCGGGCGGCGGATTTCAATGTCTCCACGCCGGGTGGCGCGTTCGCGTTCACGATCAACGGCGAGAGTCCCAATCCGACGCTGACGCTGACGCGGGGCCGGACCTACACGTTCGCGGTGGCCAACTCCTCGTTTCACCCGTTCAAGCTCGGCGCGACCACGGGCGTGACGAACAACAATATTTCCAGCGGGACGATCACCTACGCCGTCCCGCTGGACGCGGTGGACACGACTTACTTTTGCTCCTTTCACTTTTTCACCGGCACGCTCCAGTTCGTGGATCCGCCGCCGGTCACGGCGCAGATCGTGGGGCTTTCGCTCGATGTCTCCAACGTCACACTCCGCTCCACGGTCAGCAACGCCGCGAGTTTCACGCCACAGTTCAACACGAATCTGCTGACGACCAACTGGCTGCCTTTGTCGGTGGTGACCAACACGAGCCTCAACGGGACGAACGAAACCATCTGCGGCCGCCCGCCGGGCAATGCGGTTTTCATGCGCATCCGGGCGCAGTGAGGCGGCGCGGCCCCGGAGCGCCGGCCTCCGGCCCGGCCGGGCTTTCGGCAACGCGCCGAATCGGAGATCGGCGCTCCGACAACCTTCCGCCGGGGAAAAAGGGCTTTACACCCGCGCGCACGCCCCCTATTTTGGCCGCCCTTTAAGAAGAACGACGACGAAGCAAACGAAGATATGGAAGCGACTGCGAAGACGAAACTCGTGAAGAATTTTTCCCTTCACGCCAAGGACACCGGCTCCTCCGATGTCCAGATTGCGCTGCTGACCGAGCGCATCAACCACCTTTCCGCGCACCTCGAAGGCAATAAGAAGGACCACAGCTCACGCCGCGGCCTGCTCTTGATGGTCGGCAAACGCCGCCGGCTGCTGGATTACCTGCGCGATCACGACGCCAAGCGTTACACGGACGTCACCAAGAAACTCAAGCTGCGCAAGTAGCGCCGCCCGCCGGATTTTCCGGCATCACCCATTTGGGACCGGGCTCGGTTTCGCGAGACGGGTCTGGGTCCTTCAACCGAACCTCGCGAAGAAAAACGATAATCCTGCCGGCTCAGAGAAATTTCATTGAGCACCCGTGTCACCGGGTCATCACTGAAGTTGCTCGGGGCCGGAGGGTTCAAAAGCAGAACCTATGTCACACAAAGCCACGGCCCTCGTTGGAGGCCAGACCCTCACCATTGAAACCGGCAAACTCGCCAAGCAGGCGGACGGCGCCGTCACCATCCAGCTCGGCGAAACCGTGATCATCACGGCCGCCGTCGCCTCGAACAAAATCAAGGACGGCCAGGATTGGTTCCCGCTCACGGTGGATTACCGCGAGAAGGCCGCCGCCGCGGGCCGTTTCCCCGGCAGCTACTTCAAGCGCGAAGGCCGCCCCTCGGAAAAGGAAATCCTCACCTGCCGCCTCACCGACCGCCCCATCCGCCCGCTCTTCACCAAGGGCATGCTCAACGAAGTCCAGGTCCAGACCATCGTCCTCAGCGCCGACGGCGAGAATGATCCGGACATCCTCAGCATCAACGCCGCGAGCGCCGCGCTCATGGTCAGCGACATCCCGTGGGACGGCCCGCTCGGCGCGGTGCGCGTCGGCCGCGTCGGCGGCGCGTTCATCGCCAACCCCACCCACGCGCAGATGGTGGACAGCGACCTCGACCTCGTTTATGTCGGCAGCGCGACGGACGTGGTGATGATCGAAGGCGCCGCCAATGAAATTCCCGAGGCCGACTTTCTCGCCGCGCTGCGTTTCGCGCACGAGGCCTGCCAGCCCATCATCGTCGCGCAGAAGGAACTCGCCGCGAAGGCCGGCAAGAAAAAGCGCGACTTCAAATTGTTCGTTGTGCCCGATGACGTCCTCGCCGAGGCCAAACAGCTCTCCGGCGACCGGATGCTTCCCGCGCTCCTCACGCCCGGCAAGCTCGCCCGCGAAACCGCGTGCAAAGTCATCGAGAAGGAAGTCGGTGCCAAGCTCGTCGAGAAACACGGCGCGGAAAAAGTCACCGGCTTCGTCATCAGCCAGGCGTTCTATTACATCCAGAAGGAGGCCGTCCGTGACCTCATCATGGAAAAGGGCAAGCGCCTCGATGGTCGCGGCTGCGATCAGCTCCGCGCGTTGAGCAGCGAGGTCGGCTTCCTGCCGCGCGCGCACGGCTCGGCGATCTTCTGCCGCGGCGAGACGCAGGCCGTCGCGCTCGCGACGCTCGGCACCACCGACGACGCGCAGGAGTTCGATGCGTGGACCGGCGGCGTGACCAAGAAACATTTCCTCCTGCACTACAACTTCCCGAACTTCTCCGTGGGCGAGACGGGCCGCATCACCGGCCCCGGTCGCCGCGAGATCGGCCACGGCGCGCTCGCCGAGCGTTCGCTCGAACCGATGGTGCCGTTCGAGAATTTCCCCTACACCATCCGCGTCACCAGCGAGATCATGGAGTCCAACGGTTCCACCTCCATGGCCTCCATCTGCGCCGGCACGCTCGCGCTCATGGACGCCGGCGTGCCGCTCGTGCGGCCCGTCGCGGGCATCAGCATCGGCCTGTGCTCGATCACGGACGACATGGACAAGGTTTCCGATTACCGCCTGCTCACCGACATCATCGGCTGGGAGGACGCGTTCGGCGACATGGACTGCAAGTTCGCCGGCACCGAGAAGGGCATCACCGGATTTCAACTCGACCTCAAGCTGCGCGGTTTGCCGATGGGCATCCTCGGCGAGGCGATTGAAGAGGCCCGCAAGTCGCGCCTCGTCATCCTCGATTCCATGCTCAAGACCCTTGCCGAGCCGCGCAAGGAACTCAGCAAATATGCCCCGCGCATCCTCATCCTGAAGATCAACCCCGAGAAGATCGGCGAACTCATCGGACCCGGCGGCAAGAACATCAAGCGCCTCGTCGAGGAGTCCGGCTGCGAGATCAACATCGAGGACGACGGCTCCGTGTTCGTCTATTCCATCTCCGAGGAAGGCATGAAGATCGCCAAGGAAGCCATCGAAGGCATGAGCGCCGAGGCCGAGATCGGGAAAATCTACAAGGGCCGCGTCGTCACGCTGAAGGAATTCGGCGCGTTCGTCGAGTTCCTCCCCGGCCGCGACGGCCTCGTGCACATCAGCGAACTCTCCAGCAAGCGCGTCGCGCGCACTGAGGACGTCATCAAGATGGGCGACGAGATTTACGTCAAGTGCCTCGGCGTGGACGAGAAGGGCCGCGTGAAACTTTCGCGCAAGGCCGCGATGATTGAGCGTGGTGAAATGGTGGCCGAACCCGGCGACACCGGCGGCGACTCCGGCGGCGGCGAAAGCTCCGGCGGCGGCGAACGTCGTGACCGTGGCGAACGCGGCGAACGCGGCGACCGTGGTGATCGCGGCAGCGACCGGGGTGGCGACCGCGGCAAGCGCCGTGGCAACGACATCCCCGCGACCCCGCCCGAGGTCGGCAAGACCTACCGCGCGAAGGTCGTCTCGACGAAGGAATTCGGCTGCTTCGTGGAATACCTCCCGAACTCCGAGGGCCTCGTGCACGTGAGCGAGTTGGCCAGCTTCCGCGTGAAGCAGGTCGAGGACATCGTGAAGATCGGCGACGAGATCTGGGTCAAGTGCATCGGCGTGGACGAGAAGGGCCGCGTGCGCTTCAGCCGCAAGGCCGCGATGGAAGACCGCGAGAAGGCCGAAGGCGGCGCTCCCGCTCCCGTGCCGCAGGCGTAAGCCGTTCCTGAAAATTCAAACGCCGGATGGAGGTGACTCCGTCCGGCGTTTTGTTTTTTGTGGACCGGCGTTCAGGGCGTGACCAGCAAACGGAAAAAAGCCGCCGGGGCCGCGGCGGGATTGGTCGCCCAGTTGGTCGTGCCGTTCCCGATCACGGGCACGCCCACGTTCGTCCACGAGTTGCTCGCGGCGAGCGCGGTCAGCGACTGGAGTTGGTAGGTGAAATTGGTTGCGGAGTTCCAGCCGACGAGCGTGTTGGTCGGGTCCGCGAAGCGGATCGTCAGCCGCGGCGCGACGTCCACCACGCTGACGGCGCCGGTGTATTGGCCGGAGTTGTTCGGATAATAAACATCCACGACCGCGACGTAGAGATGCGCGCCGCCTGGCGGGACGGTGACTTGGTTGGAGTAGCCGATGAAAAACCAGTCGCTGCGCGCGGGGGCGTTGGTGAAGGTGCCGACCACCGAGCCATAGCGGATGGTGGCGGGGTTGGTGGTGTCGGTGGTGAGGGCGCCGGCAAAAGCGAAGGCGTTCGACGAACTGTCGGGTTGGTTGTAATTCGCGCCGCCGCCCGGGAAGTGATTCATGCCATCGCCGCCAAAGCTGGTCGGGTAATTCGTCGCACCTGCGTTGGCATAGCCATAACCCACGTCGGTGACGAAATTGATCAGCGAGCCGTCCGGGTGCGTTTTCCACGTCTGCCCCGTGAGGTTGATGATGCCGGTCATGGCTATTTCCAAAACGGTTCCGCCGGCATACGCGCCCAAGTCCAGTCTGTTCGTGTCGGCCCGCGTGGCCCCGAGCGTGAAATTCGTCAGGGTGGCCGCGCGCAGGCCGGACGTGGTCAGGGCGAGCAGCGCGATGGTGAACAGACGGAGATGAACGGCGTAGATCATGACGTGAACAGCAAGGTGAGTGCGGCTCAGTGTCCGCCCGGCCCTGGCTGCTGCGCGCGCTGGATGAGTTCGATCTCGTAGCCCTCGGGCGCGTCAATGAACGCGAAGCCGCCGCTGCCGTCGGGCTTCATCGTCGGGCCGTCGGAGTATTTCAGGCCGTGCCGCGCGAGGTGCTGGCCGAAGGCTTCGAGGCTGTCCACCTCGAACGCGAGGTGCGTGAGGTCCGGCTGCACGTGCACCGGGCCGCTGTTCGGAAAATGGCACAGCTCGATGGTCTCCTCGCTCTCGGGCGCCTTGAGGAAAACCAGCTCGGAGCCGCGCGGCGATTTGTGCCGGCGGATTTCCTGAAGGCCGAGCACGTCCTTGTAGAACTTCACGGAGCGTTCGAGATCGTTGAGGCGGTAACGCGTGTGCAAAAGTTTTCGAACCATGCGCGCAAGATGACGGAGGCGGGGGAAAGCGGCAAGTGGCAAGCGGTAAGAGCGAAGCGAACTGCCGGTGGTCTGTTGCCTTGCCGCTTTCCGCTTACCGCTTGCCGCCCCGCGCCGCTTCCGTTACGAAACGCCCCGTGCCTTTGCTGCGTGTCACTCTTGCCGTGTTCGTTTTGTTTTGCGCGTCCGCGCCGTGGACGGCGCGCGCGCAGATTGATCCGGACAAGCGCACGCTCATCCAGTTGGGCTACAACCAGCCGCTGGAGGGCCGCGGGCCGATCGCCGCCTACGGCTACGGCTACCTCAACCGCCCCAACTTCCTCGAGCACACGAACCTCACGCTGCGCCTGGCCATCGCGCCGACCTACCTCGATTCGGAACTCGGCATCGCGCACGCGCTCGGGCCGCACACGGACCTGGCGATCGGCGCGGCGGGCGGTGGCTTCGCGGCGAGCTATTCGGAAATCCGCGGCGGACATTACTACCGCGAGGAGTCGTTCACCGGCCACCCGGCCGAGGTGTCGGGCAGCGTCTATCACCTGTTCAATCCGGGCGCACTCATTCCGCTCAGCGGAATTTTCCGCGTGAGCTTCAACTACACCGGCTACGTGCGCGACCATGACACGGCGCCCAATTTTCTCTTGCCCGACAGCCGCACTGAGATGCGCGTGCGCACCGGCCTGCGCTGGGGCGGCAAGGAGCCGTATCTCACGCCGGCACTCGGCATGGAGCTTTCCGCGTGGCATGAGATGCAACTGCGCAACAACAGCGGCCCCTACGGCTACGGCGGCGACCGCGCGGTGCAGGAGCTCTCGCACTGGTTCCTCGGCCGCGCGCTGCTCGCCTACACGCTCACCAACTCGCAGGATAATTTCCAGGTCAGCATCACGGCCGGCACCACGGCGCAGGCGGACCGCTTCAGCGCGTTTCACCTGGGCGGCGTGCTGCCGGTGGCGGCGGAGTTTCCGCTCATGCTCCCGGGCTATTACCCCGGCGAGGTCACGGCGCGCAGCTTCGTGCATTTCGGCGGGATGTATTCCTTCGCGCTGGACCGGGAGAGCCACTGGTTCGTCTCGGCGATGGCCGCGACGGCGGCGGTGGATTACCACCGCGGACTCGAGCAACCCGGCCGGTGGCACTCGGGCGTGGGCGGCGGCCTCACCTACGTGTCGCCGTCGCGCTCGATGCAGGTCACGCTCGGCTACGCCTACGGCGTCAATGCCATCCGCGACACCGGCGAAGGCGCGCACAGCGTGACGGTGCTGATGCAGTTCGATCTCGAACGCAACCTGAAGTCGTGGCGCGAGGCGTTCACGCCGTCGCTGCCGACGCACCTGCGCAGCTTCGAGGAATTTTTCCGGCGCTGAGGCGGTGGCGCAAAACTTTCGCGTGAAGTTTTTCCGGCCCGCGCTAATTTCCCGGCCGACATGCCCACCTCATCCTCCCCGACGAAGCTCATCGTGCTCACCGGCGTCTCGCGCGGACTCGGCCGCGCGCTTGCGGAAAAGTTTGTTGCGCTCGGGCACACGGTGCTCGGTTGCGCACGCTCGGCCACGGCGATGAACGAGTTGGCGCATCAGTTCCGCGCGCCGAGCGAATTTTATCCCGTCAACGTCGCCTCCGACGACGAGGTGAAATCCTGGGCGAGTCTCGTGACCACGAAGCACGGCGCGCCCGACCTGCTGATCAACAACGCCGGCCTCATCAATCGCCCCGCGCCGCTGTGGGACGTGCCGGCGCAGGAGTTCGACGAGGTGGTGGACGTGAACGTGAAGGGCGTGGCGAACGTCATCCGCCATTTCGTCCCCGCGATGCTCGCGCGCAAACGCGGCGTGATCGTCAACCTCAGCTCCGGCTGGGGCCGCTCGACCGACGCGGAGGTCGCACCGTATTGCGCGACGAAGTGGGCCATCGAGGGACTCACGCAATCGCTCGCGCAGGAGTTACCCTCGGGCCTGGCTGCGGTGGCGCTCAACCCCGGCATCATCAACACCGACATGCTGCGCTCGTGCTGGGGTGGCTCGGCGAAAAATTATCCGTCGCCCGAACAATGGGCCGAGCGCGCAGCTTCATTCATTCTCGGCCTCGGCCCGGAGCACAGCGGCCAGCCGCTCACGGTGCCGGGGGCGGCGTCGTGAATGGAACGCGGAGCTCCAGCTCCGCACGGTGTGAATATTCTTCGCGCAGAGCTGGAGCTCTGCGCTCCGCGCGGGCAACACTTTGAACCTTGAACTTTGAACCTTGAACCGTAGCCTCTCGCGCATGGCGCACGTTCCGAAAAAAGCCGCGAAGCAGCCGAAGGCTCTGATGCTCGGCGTCGGCTTGGATTCCGACGGACACAAGCGTGTCACGACCGGCGGCAACTTCGCGCTGCTCGGCGGCTCGAAGGAGACGCACGAGCAGATGACCGAGCAGGCCATCAAGATCAACGAGAAGCTCGCCAAGAAGGGCAAGCAACTCCACGAGGTCACGCATCAGGAGTTCGACGACATCGCGCACGAGGTCGGCCTCCGCCGGCACGCGCCGCACAACAACTGACCCGCCATGGACGCCGCCGCCACTTACTCGCCCGCGCAGTTCATCGCCGTGTTCGCCATCGCGGCGGCGGGCTTCGCGCTCGGGCCGCTGGCGCTGGCGTGGCTGTGGGCGAAAAAGTTTTCGCCGCAGAAACCCGGCCCGACCAAGAACGCCATCTACGAGTGCGGCCTCGAATCGAAGGGCGATGCGTGGGTGCAGTTCCGCTCGGAGTATTATCT
This sequence comes from Verrucomicrobiota bacterium, assembly GCA_016199935.1. Lineage (GTDB taxonomy): Bacteria > Verrucomicrobiota > Verrucomicrobiia > Limisphaerales > JACQFS01 > JACQFS01. The sequence continues at coordinate 9,516 of JACQFS010000075.1, read as the reverse complement.
CTACGGCATCATCTTCCTGGTGTTCGACGTGGAGACGATTTTTCTGCTGCCCTTCGCCGTCGCGTTTGGCGGGCTCTCGGTCGGCGCGTTTCTCGCGATGATGGTTTTCTTGCTGCTGCTCGCCGAGGGACTCGTGTGGGCGTGGACGAAGGGAGTGCTGACGTGGAAGTGAAACTTGAATTCCGAATGACGAATGACGAATGGCGAATGGCCAGCGCGCGCGACTCGTCATTCGTCATTCGTCATTCGTCATTTTCCTGATGGACGAAGGACTCCGCAACGAACTGCAAAAGCAGGGCATCTACACCGTGAAGCTCGAGGAGCTTTACAACTGGGGCCGCAAGAATTCCGTGTGGCCGCTTTCCTTCGGCCTCGCGTGCTGCGCCATCGAGATGATGGCCGCGAGCATGGCGCGCTGGGACCTCGCGCGTTTCGGCGCGGAAGTTTTCCGCCCCTCGCCGCGCCAGGCGGACCTCATGATCGTCGCCGGCACCGTGACAAAAAAAATGACGCCGCAGGTCGTGCGCCTCTTCAACCAGATGCCCGAGCCGAAATACGTCATCGCGATGGGCGCGTGCGCGATTTCCGGCGGGCCGTTCAAGCAGGGCTACAACGTGCTCAAGGGCATCGACAGATTCATTCCGGTGGACGTTCACATCCCCGGTTGTCCGCCGCGGCCCGAGGCGCTGCTGCACGCGTTCATGACGTTGCAGAAGAAGATTGATGAGCAAAAGCTCACCGGCCCGAACCGCGCGCGGCATTGCGACCCGGATGCGCCGAGCGAATTTCCCATCCCGCAATTCGGCGAGCACGACTTGGTGCCGCCGAGCAATCCGAACGTGTGGAAGCCGGCTGTCGTTGTGCGTGGTTGAGGAGGCGAATGGAAACCCTGGAGCAAATCAAATCCCGCGCCGAAGCCGCCGTTCCCGGCGCGCGGCTCGAACTCATCCGCAACGACGCGCCGAGCGCGCAGCACTCGCTGCTCGTGGACAATGAACACGCCTTCGCCGTCGCAAAATTTCTCCGGGACGATGCGCAGCTCCGCCTCGACTACTGCTCGAACGCGACGGGCGTGGACTGGCCTGAGGCCGAACTCACCGAGAAGTTCAAAGTGACGAAGCTCGTGGACGGCGTGGAGAAGGAGGTCGAGGAAGTGAAGAAGACCAAACGTCCCGCCTACCTCGAAGCGGTGTATCACCTCTACTCGATGGCACTGAAGCACGGGCCGGTGATCCTGCGGCTGCGCACCGAGGATCGCGGCGACAAGAATCATCTGCCCTCGCTCACGCTGCTGTGGCGGAGTTGCGAGTTTCAGGAGCGCGAGATTTTCGACCTCTACGGCATCGTCTTCGACGGCCATCCTGACCTGCGCCGCATCCTGATGTGGGATGAGTTCAAGGATTTCCCGATGCGCAAGGACTACGTGGAGCCGGATGATTACGAATACGAGCCGACGCCGCACGACGACGTGCTGGCGAAGGTGAAGCAGCATCGGGAAGCGGAGGCGAAGGCGTGAGCGCGACGTTGGAACCCCCCCCGGCGCGGAATTACGAGATTCTGCCCAAGACCGATACCGACGGCTCACCGCTCGATGGCGACCTTTTGGAAATCGCGATGGGGCCGCAGCATCCGTCCACGCACGGCGTGTTCCGGATGGACGTGGTGCTCGATGGCGAGACGGTGGTGAAGCTCAAGCCCGTGTTCGGCTATCTGCATCGCAACCACGAGAAGATTGCCGAGAACACCACCTACCTCGGCTCGATGCCCTACACCGACCGGCTGGATTATTTCTGCTCGCTCACGAACAACTGGGCCTACGCGCTCTCGGTCGAGAAGCTCGCCGGCCTGCAAGTTCCCGAGCGCGCGGAATTCATCCGCGTCATCACGGCCGAGCTCACGCGCCTGCTGAACCACACCTGCCTCGCCGGATTTCTTTTGCAGGACATGGGCGCGCTGGGCACGCCGCTGATGTATGCGTTCCGCGAGCGGGAAAAAATCCTCGACCTCATCGAGTCGCTCACCGGCGCGCGGATGATGTGCAATTACATGAGGTTCGGCGGCTGCCGCGTGGACCTGCCGGCGGGCTGGCTCGAAGGTGCGATGGCGGTTGTCGAAAATTATCCGCGCTTCCTCGATGAGTTTGAGGCGTTGCTTTCCGGCAATGAAATCTTGATGGCGCGAACGCAGAACGTCGGCAAGCTCTCGAAGGAACTCGCCATCAGCGCCGGCATCACCGGCCCGATGCTGCGCGCGAGCGGCGTGGACTACGATCTGCGCAAGGTGGATCGCTATGGCATCTACGACCGCTTTCCGTTTCGCGTGCCGCTCGGCGAGCACGGCGATGTGTTCGACCGTTACATGATCCGCGTGCTGGAGATGCGCGAGTCGCTGAAGATTCTGGAACCGGCGCTGCGCGACATTCCCGCCGGGCCGATCATTGATCCGAAGGCGAAGCTGCGCGCGTTCAAGCCGAAGGCGGGCGAGGCTTACGGGCGCATCGAATCGCCGAAGGGCGAGCTGGGCTTCTACCTCATCAGCGATGGCGGCCCGAACCCGTATCGCTACCGCGTGCGTCCCCCGAGCCTCATCAACCTCACCATCCTCGAAGACATGTGTCTCGGTCACAATGTGGCGGACGTGATCGTGATCCTCGGCAGCGTGGACATTGTGCTCGGAGAAGTGGACCGATGATCGCCACATGATGCCACAAATGAGATCCATCAGACATCACTGGGTCTTTGGCGTGAGTGCGATGTTGGCAATTGCAAACTCGGCTTTTGCCGCCGACGCAAAGGCCGACGATTGGAGAAAGCGGCGTGATGAGCGTGCGGCGCAACTTGCCAAGGCCAGCGCGAAGTGGGTCGCCAAACTGGTAGGAACAGAAAGCAACCACGCTGTGATCGGAGAGCCAACGCAGGTAAGGGCATGGTTGCTCAGACCGCAAGAATCCGGGCCGTTTCCGGCGCGGGCGGAGGATTATCCAATCTTGGAGGGGCCGGTGGTGTTGTCGCCACAACTCGCGACGAATGCCTCTCGAATCCTGCTGGCGACTGACTCGTATGCGTGGGCGAAAAAGAAAATGTGCCTGATCAACTATGGTGTGCGACTGGAATTCGTGCGAGGCGTGGATTCCATGAACGTGTTGCTGTGTTTCGATTGTGAAGAGCTTCGGTTCTTCGGTGGCGGCAGTGAAAACTTTGATCCAGCACGGCCAGCCCTGGCGACACTGGTTATGACGGCGTTCCCAACTCATCCGAGGGCAAAAAATCTGAAGACCGATCCACTGACCGCCAGTCAGATTGCTGGACTCAATAACCCGGACTTTGTGAGCGACAAGAAATTGCGATGGTATCTTGAACTCGAACAGCCATGAGTCGTTTCGGAATCTTATTCGTGCTGACAGCTTTGTTGAGTTTTGCTTCCAAGCTTTTTGCCGCGGAGAATCTCGATGCCGCGCGCATCGTCGGCGTGTGGAAAACCGCCAACGACCGCGGCGAGGTGGAATTGACCGAGCGCGCCGGAAAAATTTTCGCCAAAATCCTGACGCTGAAGGAGCCCAATTTCCCGGCGAACGACAAGAAGGGGATGGCCGGCAAGCCGAAGGTGGACCGTGAGAACCCCGACCCGAAGCTGCGCGACCGTCCGCTGGCCGGGTTGGAGATTCTGCGCGACCTCAAGTCCGCCGGCGCGGGCAAATGGGATGGCGGCCACGTTTACGACCCGGAGACGGGCAGCACTTACAAGTGCAAGCTCACGCTCGTGTCGACGAACAAGATCGAGATGCGCGGCTTCCTCGGCATTTCGCTGATCGGCAAGACGACGACGTGGACGAGGTGAAATGTCCAAGGTCAAATGACCAAGGACAAAGGAAGCACCATCGCAAAAATTTCCGTCCGCTGAGAATTGAAGATTGAACCTTGGGGTTTCCTTCGACATTTGTCCTTGGTCATTGGAACCTTGCCCCATGTTCCCTTACGTCGCTCTCGCCAAAGACAAGTCCTGGCAGCCCGGCCCGTATCCCGGCGTCGAATTGCTCGTGCTGCACAAGCACGAAGCCACCGGCGGCGTGACGGTGCTGCGGAAGTTTCACGCCGGCGCGATCATCCCGGCGCACACGCATCCGCTCGCCAACGAGTGGGCCTACGTGCTGTCCGGCGAGTGGGACGAATCCGGGGTCGCCTATGGTGCAGGCACGATTTTCTTCGCCCCCAAGGGTGTCCAGCACGGCCCGCACGCGGCGCGGACCGAGGTCGTCAGCCTGACGGTTTTTGACGGGCCATTGACCGTTGTTTGACCCACTTGCGAGGCAAAAAGCTTCCGGGCTGGTGAACGTGCAACCCGGCGGTTTGGGGAGTTGCGGAGTTCGCACAATTGAAAATCAGATTGACTTCATCCGGGACAAGTTTACTACTCAACTTCGCAGTAGCCCAAAAACCCGGTAACCCAAAAACCTAGTATGCGTTCCTTAAAGATGCTCCGCATAGGAGCTTTGTCGTCCCTGCTCGCCCTCGTTACGTTTTCGCCCCGCGGCCTCGCCCAAGTGACCAATGATTGGACTTATGGCGGTGGCGGGAATGTGTGGTCAGACCCGAGCAACTGGGGGATTCCGCCGAATCCCTTTTTTGAGCTGAACACGATCCGGTTCTTTGGGAGCACCGCGTTCACCTCGGTGAACGACATGACCACCGATGGCAACACCTACTTCCAAGTGCAGCAGTTGCATTTCTTCAACACCGCGCAGGGCCAGTTGTCGGGGAACGACATCATGCTGACCGACAACGGAGCGGGCACGATGCCGCAGATCGTGCTCAGCAACTCCGCGTCCATGCTCGTCTTGAACAATCTGATCCTGAGCAATCATCTCACCATCACCGGCGACGGCGCGGGCGGGCTCACCAACGCGGGAGTTATCAGCGGGTTCAGCCCCGGCTTCGGCGTCACCAAAAGTGGAACGAGCCGGCTGGTGTTGACGGGAGCGAATACTTTTGCGGGAGGGTTCACCAACAACGGGGGCACGGTTTTGATCAATAACGCGCAAGCCTTGGGCCTCGGCGGGCTCACTTTGAACGCGGGCACCCTGGCTTCGCTCGACGCCACCGCGCTGACGCTCACCAATGCCACGACCATTGGCGGCGACATCACTCTTGGCCAGGCGGTCGGCGGCGCCGGCGCGCTGACGTTCACCAACACGATTGATCTCGGCGGCGCAACCCGCAACGTTGCGGTCAACAACGCGAGCAACTTGTTCCTCGGCAACATCGGCAACGGCGGGTTGATCAAGACCGGCACGGGCCAGCTCGTCCTCGGTGGCAACAACACCTATGCCGGCGGGACCGCGATCAGCAACGGCACCCTCTCGGTGAGTTCCGACGCCAACCTCGGCGCGGTTCCCGGCGCGGCCACGCCCGGCAATCTCATCATCAGCGGCGGCACGCTGAACTCGACCGCGGACCTGACGATCAACTCCAACCGCGGCGTTGCTGTCGGGCCCTCGACCGGTTCCGGTGGCGGCGCGCTGGACGTTGCCAGCGGGACGACGCTCAGCATCGCCGGCATCGTTGCCAACGACGGCGCGGGCACCGGCAAGTTGACCAAGAACGGCACGGGCACCCTGGTGTTGGCGGGTGCCAACACGTTCAGCGGCGGCCTGGCCGTCAATGGCGGCACCGTGCGGGGCAACGTTTTCAGCGGCACCTCCGCCGGCGTGGTCACCAGTGTTCTCACCAACGGTTTCGGCACCGGCGCCATTTCGCTCGGGGGCGCCACGCTGAGTTTCACCCCGGTCGCCTCCACGGCTACCAATGGCATCACGGGGCGCTTCTTCACCACCAACGGCGCGAACGTCTATGGCGGCGCTCCCGCCGTGAACAACTACCTGAGCGGGACTCCGTTCGACGTCAGCACTTACACCAACCTCAACTTCAACGCCATCACGGTCGCCAACCCGGCCATCCCCGCCACCCATACGAACAACTACGGGGTCCAGTGGCTCGGCAAGCTTTTCATCACCAACGGTGGCCTCACCCAGTTCAGCCTCGCCACCGACGACGGCTCGCGGATGTATATCGACGGGGTGCTGGTCACCGACCGCAACAACAACGGCACGGCGACGGGCAGCATCAATCTTTCCTCGGGCCTGCACGATGTGCGCATCGAGATGGGGCAGGGCACCGGCGGCAACACCGCCGCGCTGAGCTACCAGCCGGTGGATTTCCCCGCGCTGACGGTGGTGTCGAGCAACGTGCTGTTCACCTCGGAGTCAGCGACGAACAACCTGATCAACATGGGCAACGGGGTGAACCTGGGTGCGGGCACCAGTTCGGTGTTGGACTTGCAGGGGTCGAACTTCACCGGCGTCGGCATGGGGACCTTGAACGCGAGCAATAACTCGGCGCTGACGGTGACGGCCTTGGCGGGCAAGACGGTGGCCTTCACGGGCAGCACGTTCGCGGGCGGGACGGTGAACCTGACGAACACGCCGAACGTTTCGCTGGGGCAGTTGAACGACGGGGGCACGGCGGTGACGGTGAGCAAGACCGGTTCGGGGCGTTTGATCCTCGACCAGACCGCCCTGAACAACACGATGTCGGGCTCTTCGATTTTTGACATCCAGGCCGGCACGCTGGTCATCAACGGCACGACCAATGGTGCCAATCCCGCGGGCCGCGCGCAGTTGCAGCTCAACGGCGGCAACCTGATCATTGACACCAAGTTCGGCACCTTCGCGCTGACCAACTCGCTGAACATCCTGCCCGTCACCACCACGCTCAACGGAACCAACACGATCTCCAACGGGTCCACGTTGACCCTGGACGTCCAGCAACCCGGCGCCAGCGGCACGGCCACGCTCGTCATGACCGGCCCCGTCTCCGGCTCCGGCAGCATCGTCAAGTCCGGCGTCGGCGCACTCACGCTCTCCGGCCCGCTCGGTTACAATGGCACGACCTTCCTCAACGGTGGTGCGGTCACCATGTCCGGCAACTCCGGCGCCTACTCCACCGGCACGCTCACGTTGAACGCCGGCTCGCTCACCGTCACCGGCAACAACGGCTACAGCGGCGCGACGGTGGTCAACAACGGCACGGTCACCGTCAGCGGCGCCAATGGCCGCCTCTCGGGCACCTCCGGACTCACCTTCGCCAGCGGCACCACCCTCACCATCGGCGCCAACACCGACACCACCTGGCTCGACCGCGTGCGCGACGGGGTGCCGCTCAACCTCAACCGCTCGACTTTGGTGCTGAACGGTTCGTTGGTGGCCGGCGTGAACCGCGAGAACATCGGTGCCGACTTCGTCTTCGGCGGCGGTCTCAACACCATCACGCTCGCGCCCGCGGCGGGCAACCAGGTCGAACTGGCCACCGATGCGCTCACGCGCAACAACCGGTCCACGCTGCTCCTGCGCGGCACCGGGTTGGGCAGCAACGGCAACAACACCGCGCGCTTCTTCGTGACCAACACCCCGCCCGCCGTCATCGGCGGCGGCGGCGCGACGGACTCCAAAAACATCAGCATCGTGCCGTGGATCGCCGGCGACTCGGTGGCGGCCGGCAACGGGACGAACTTCGTCACCTACACGGCGGCGGCGGGCTTCCGGCCGTTGAACACTTCGACGGAGTATGTGCTCACCCCGATGTCCGGCGTGTCGGGCAGCGGCAACTTTAACACGCCGGCCACGGGCGAATACTTCACCAACGGTAGTGCGACAGTCAACGCGCTGCGCCTCACCGGCGGCACGGTGGATCTGGCGAACACCAACAGCACCCTCGCGCTGGGCAGCGGCGCCCTGATGTTCACGGCCACCTCGACGATCCAGAACGGCACGGTGGCCTTCGGTGCGAACGAGGCCGTGGTCCATCTCAGCGCGGGCGCGGCGGTGACGGGCACGATCAACTCGAAGCTGACGGGCACGGGCGGGCTGACGGTCAGTTCGAGCGGCACCGCGAGCACGCTGACGCTGGGTGGAAACAACAGCGGGTTGAGTGGCGTGGTGACGATCAACGGCAGCACGGTGAACATCGCGAATGACATCAACCTCGGCACGGCGCCCGGAGTCCCGACGCCCGGCGCGTTGAACTTGGCCAACAGCACGCTCAACGTGACGGCGGACACGACGCTCAACGCCAATCGGGGCATTGCGATCCTGCCGGGTGGCGGCACGCTCTCCGTGGGCGCCAACAACACCGTCTCCTACGGTGGCATCATCGCCGGGGCCACCACGAACACCTTCACCAAGGCCGGCACCGGCACCTTGAACCTGACCGGCAACAACACCTACCAGGGGCCCACGGTGATCACGGCCGGCCGGTTGCAGGTCGCGAGCGACACCGCGCTCGGCGCCTCGCCCGCCGCGGCGACGAACAACCTGGTGTTCAACGGCGGCACCCTCGGCTGGATGGGTGCCTCCGACACGCTCACCAATCGCGGGATTCTCCTGACGGGCGCGGGCATCATTGATGTGACCTCCGCCGGCGCGACGCTGACCTCGCTGGTCGCGGCGGGCGGCACGGGCGCGCTGACCAAGGTGGGCGCGGGCACGCTGCTGTTGGGCGGAACCAGCACGAACAGCGGCGTGGTGACGGTGGCCGGCGGCAACCTGGCGATCGCGGGCAACGCCGCCTCGATGCAGAACGTGGTCTCCTTCCTCATCAACAGCAACGGTCTCCTCTCGCTCGGTTCGCCAAGCGACACGGTGAGCAACCCGAACCGGCTCTCCGACGGCGCGGCCATCGGCATGTTCAGCGGCGGTGAACTTCGTCTCAACGGCACGGCCGATCCGGCGACGGTGACGGAGACCGTGGGCGCGGTGACGAACTTCTTTGGCACCTCGACTTACACGGTCGCGCCGACGGCCGGCAACCAGGCGGTGCTGAACGTGAGCGGCGCGCTGGGCCGCGTCTCGGGAGCGGCCACCGGCGCGAACCCGGTGATCTTGGTGCGCGGCACCGGTCTGGGCGCCGCGGCGGCCCCGGACACCTCGCGGATTCTTTTCGGCGGCACGCCGACGACCAACAATTCGGGCGGCGGCGGCGCGGCGGGCACGACGAGCATCAGCATCATTCCTTGGATGGTTGGCGACCCCACCGCGACCGGCAGTGGCAACACCTTCGTGACGTATGACGGCGCGAACGGTCTTCGGCCGCTCAACACCGCGACCGAACTGAATGCCACTCCTCTCGATGGCACTCCTCTCGCGAACGACAACTTCACGACCGCGGGCGAAAACCTCACCCTGGCCAGCATCACCGTCAACGCGTTGCGCCAGACCGGCGGCACGCTGGACCTTGGTGGATTCAATCTCACCAACCAGAGCGGCGCGCTCTTGTTCACCGGCGCGGCGTCCATCACCAACGGCGGACTGCAGTTCTCCAACCGGGAGGCGATTGTGACGCTGGCCTCGGCCGCGCCGATCACGGTGGGGATCGGCAGCGCGATCGCGACGGGCACCAACGGGTTGACGGTGTCGGCGACCACGGCGGGCAGCGTGCTGCTGCTGTCGGGGGCGAACACCTATTC
>JACQFS010000102.1 GCA_016199935.1 Verrucomicrobiota bacterium | reverse complement strand
CGTTACGACAGCATCCAGCACGCGGCGCTCGCCTCGGCGCTCAACTCCACCGGCGCGGCGTCCGGTTTTTTTCAAGGCGTGCTCGACGAGGCGCGCGTGTGGAATTACGCGCGGACCGCGGCGCAGATTTCCAACAACCTCAACGTGGAAATCGCCAGCGCATCCGGACTAGTCGGGCGTTGGGGATTGAACGAGGGCACCGGCTCCAACGCCGCTGACTCTTCGGGCAACAGCGTGGCCGGCCGCCTGACCAACGGCCCCACGTGGGTCTCCAGCGCGAACACTCCACCGCAGGTCGCGCTCACTGCACCACCGGCCGGCGCGCTCTTTCTCGCGCCGGGCGATCTGCTTCTCGAAGCGGCGGCGGGCGATGTGGACGGCACGGTGACGAAGGTGGAGTTCTTCGCCGGCGCGACGAAACTCGGCGAGGACGTGACCGCGCCCCACACGTTTTTGTGGATGAACGTTCCCGCCTGCGCTTACTCGCTCACGGCCGTCGCGACGGACAACAGCAACGCCGTGACGACTTCCGCGGCGGTCAGCATCACCGTGACCAACGTCGCCACGGTCCGCGTTCAGCGCGGGCCTTACCTTCAGAGCGCCACGACTTCCAATCTCGTCGTGCGCTGGCGCACCGACGTGAACACCGACGGCCGCGTAGTCTTCGGCACGAACCTCGCGCAACTCACGCTGACCAATCGTGACTCGCTCTCGGACACGAACCACTCCGTCACGCTCACGGGGCTGTTGCCGGCGACGAAATATTTTTACGCCGTGGGCCACTCGGGCGCGCTGCTTGTCGGCGGCGACACGAATTATTTCTTCGTCACTCCGCCGCCGCCCGGCACGCCCAAGCCGTCACGCATCTGGGTCATCGGCGACGCGGGCACGGCGACGACGAACCAGACGAATGTGCGCGACGCCTACTACGCCTTCGCCGGGACGAACCGCACCGACTTCTGGCTCCAGCTCGGCGACAACGCCTACAACTCCGGCACTGACGCCGAATATCAGGCCGGTGTGTTCAACATCTACTCGAACCTGCTCCGCAACTCGGTGACGTGGCCGTGCCTCGGGAATCACGACACCGCGCAGGCGACGACGTTCACCGACGCGTATCCCTACTTCGACATCTTCACGTTCCCGACCAACGGCGAGGCGGGCGGTGTGGCCTCGGGCTCGGCGCATTACTACGCGTTCGATTACGCGAACGTTCATTTCGTCTGCCTGGACTCGATGACGGCAAGCCGCGCGACCAACGGCCCGATGGCGACCTGGCTCCGGCTCGATCTCCAGGCCAACACCAACCAGTGGCTCATCGCGTTCTGGCATCACCCGCCCTACACGAAAGGCTCGCACGACTCGGACACCGAGACGGAACTCGTGGAGATGCGGACGAACTTTCTGCCGATCCTTGAAAGCTACGGCGTGGACCTCGTGCTCAGCGGCCACAGCCACGTTTACGAGCGCTCGTTCCTGCTCAACGGCCACTACGGCAAAACCAATTCGTTCGACGCCGCGACGATGGTGGTGAACGGCGGCAGCGGTCGCGAGACGAACGGCGCGGGCGCCTACGCCAAGCCGCGCGGCCACTCGCAGTCGAATCGCGGCGCGGTCTATGTCGTCGCCGGCAGCTCGGGTCAGACCAGCAGCGGCTCGCTCGATCACCCGGCGATGTTCGTGTCGCTCAGCGTGCTCGCCTCGCTCGTGCTCGACGTGAACGGCAACCGGCTGGACGTGATCTCGCTCGGGGCGACGGCAACCTCGACGAACGACTCGTTCACGCTGTTGAAAACGAACACGCCGCCGGTCGCCTCGAACGCCGCGTTCAACGTCAGCGCCTACGGTGCGACCAACCTCGCGCTCGCCGCCGCCGACCTGAACCGCGACGCGCTCACGTTCGCCGCGGCGACGCTCCCGACGAACGGCTTGCTCGCGCTGAATGCCGGCACCGGCGCGTTCACCTACACGCCCGCGCGCGGCTCGACGAACGCCGACGCGTTCACTTTTTTTGTGAACGACGGCGCGACGAACAGCGCGCCGGCGACGGTCGCGCTCCTCCGCGTTCCGTTGGCGGACACGAACGCGAACGGTTTGGCCGACGCGTGGGAGGCGCAATACGGCGTGACTGATCCGAACGCGGACGCGGATGGCGACGGGCTGACGAACCTCCAGGAATTCTGGGCCGGCACGAATCCGAACGACGCGAACTCGTGGCTGCGCGTCGCGAGCGTCGCGGCTGCGGGCGGCGGCTTCGCCGTGACGTGGCCGTCGGTCGGCGGCGTGCGCTACCGCGTGAGCTTCAGCAACGGCGACACGGGCGGAAATTTCAACGGCGTCTTCACGCCGCTCGTGCGTCCGCTCGCGCAGGAGATGGATGCGGCGCCGGCAGGTTCGGCCTCCACGCAAAGTTTCACCGACGACTACTCGCTCACCGGCGGCGCGCCCGTGGCCGGCCGGAGGTATTATCGGGTGCAGTTGGTGCGGTGACACGCCGGGTTCCGCGCTACTTGCCGATGCCGTCCTTGAATTTCTGCCACGCCGCGTCGCCGAGGAGTTGGCGGAGGGATTTTTCCTTCGCGCGCCCGGCGGCGGCCATGGCCTCCTCGCGCTGGTCGTCGGTGAGCGACTGGTCCTCGCGGATGCGCTTGAGTTCGGCCTCGGTGGCGCGGTTGAGATCGAGCAGGGGCAGCACGGCCTCGGCGGGCGCGCCGGCTTTTTCCGCAACATCACGCGCGCTGACGAAGAGCGGGTCCTGTTGCATTTTCATCGCGCGGTAGCGTTCCGGCCCGAGCGCCAGTTGCAGGGTTTCCTCGCGCTGCTTCTCCAGCGCTGCGCGCGCGGACTGGCTCGTGGCGTCGTCACCGGTGACTTCGAGTTGGAGTCGCTGCTCAATGGGATCGAGCGCGCGGAAGAGCGTGCGGAATTCCTCGGGCGTGACATCGGCGCCCGCCACCTGGCCGCGCAGTTCGGTCGCGTTACGCGACCAGCGGAGGAGAAATTCCTCGAGCTGCTCCGGGTTGAGCACCTTGGCGAGTTCCTCGCGCGTGCGCTGGCGCAGCTTCGCCTCGGCGAGCGGATCGGCGGGATTCGAATTGTCTTCACGGCTCACGCGCATTGCCAGCCGGGTCGCGTCTGGCAGGGTTACGTCGAGCAGGCCGTTTGTATTCTCACGTCCCGCGCGCATCAGTTCCGTCTGGCGCGTGAGGATGTCCTGGACGGCGCGCTTCGTTTCGTCCGGCAGCGTGCTGAGCACCGGGCCGGTCAGGATGACGGGCGGGCGCGGGGTGGCATTGGTGCTTTTGTCCCAGCCCTCGCCGAGGAGGTTGACGAGCAACAGGCGGCGTTCGGCTTCGAGCTCGCGCTGCTTGCGCACGAGCGATTGCGCGGCCTGCTGCTGTGGATTGGCTTTCCACCATTCGATGTCCTCCGGCATGAGGTCAGCGCGCCGCTTCGCGTAGATCTCGTTCACGTCGGCGACCACGATGTCGCGGATGGTCTCCGGCGGGCAGCCGATGCCGCGCAGGTTTTCGATGAAGGTGGCGTAGTCCTCGGACTCGAGCTCGGCCCAGTTGAAGTTTTCCTTGCGGATGATGATGTGCGTGCGCGGGGCGTTGGTGATGACGCTGCGGATGAGGCGGGCGGGGGCCGTCTTGGGGACGGCATGGCCCGCGCGCTCGAGCCACAGCGCCGCGGCGAGCGCCAGGTTGAGGGCGACGGAAGCGATGATGAAGGCGCGCCCGCGCATGGGCGGAGTATCCCGCGCCACTTCGCCGGCGCAACACAAACTTGCCCCGGACCGCGAGCCGTCCCGGCTCGCAGCGGCTACGAATTCGGTGGTGCGCCCGATTTATTTCATCGCACGTCGGCCGCCTTGGCCGCCGCGGGCCGGGACGGCCCGCGCTCCGGCTCCGTCCGCTCGCGCATTGCCAAGCGCGCGCGGCTCCCTACATTGGCCGCATGGCGAACGAATCAGAAAACCGGCTGGCGAAAGTGGAGTCGCACCTCGCGCACGTCGAGCGGCTCGTCGAGCAACTCAACGGCGTGGTCACCGAGCAGAGCGGCGAGCTGACGCGCCTGCGCAAACAACTCGCCGGCTTGACGCAATCGCTCGAAGGTCTCGAAGGCGAGCGCATCCGCGCGACGAATGCGAAGCCGCCGCATTATCAGTGAGGTGAGAGATTTCAAAAATGTTGTAGCCACGCTGGCTGGCGTGGGCGTTCTCCCTCACCCCGCCCTCTCCCGCTGGGAGAAGGAGACGGGTCCGCAGCCTTACCGCGTCCGCGCGCGTCCGATAGTTCAAATCGCCGACGACGATTCCCCCTCTCCCAGCGGGAGAGGGCGGGGTGAGGGAGAAAACTTTCGAGCTCCGGCACTGTGCCGGCGATTCTGAGCCTGACGGCTACAGCTTTGTTGAAGCCGCTCTAACTCTGGCTCAACCGCTTCTTCGGCTCGTCCCAGAGTGCCGCGTGCGCTTCGCTGAGAAAGGCGGGTAGTTGCGCAGCGAACGGGCTCTGCGCCAGCGCGGGCGCGAGCGCGAGGCCGGGGGACTTGCCCATGTGCTCGCCGGGGAACCAGTGGTCCGCGAGCCCGAGCAGGTTGTAGCGCATCTTGCCCCACTCGATGAGGTCGAGCGGCTTCGCGTAGGTCCAGAGCCGGACGATTTCGTTCACGTTGATTTCGCCGGGCACGTCCACGTAATGCGGCAACCCTTCGGGCCAGCGGGCGCACCAGTCTTTGCCCAGCACTCGCTCCATTTCCGCGCGCAACTTTTTTTCCACCGGCGCCATGACTTCCGCGGCGCGGTCGTAGAATTCCAGCGCGCGCACGTGCTCGTCGAAATCCGTCGGCCGCGCGGCGCCGCAGCTCAGCGTGTGGACCTGCGGGCGCGCGAGGCAGTAGAGGTCGTTGAACTGCATCGGCGAGAGCGGCGCGCAGAGGTTCACGAGCTTCGGCGGCGGCGCGTAGAGTTTCCCGCCCTTGTCGTTCGGGCTGATGATGAACACGCCCATGTCGTGCCGCGCGGCGGCGAGAACGGCGGGCCAGTTGAGGTCGTTGACGAAATACCAGTGGAGGTTGATGTAATCGAACTCGGCGCTGTTCACCGCGTCGAGGATGATGTCGGTGGTCGCGTGCGTGGAGAAGCCGATGTGCCGCGCGAAACCGTCGCGCTGGAGCTGGCGCGCGGCCGCCATGCAACCGCCCTTGCGCAGCGTCCAGTCGAGGAACCCGCGGTGGTTGATGCCGTGAAAGGAAAGCAGGTCCACGTGATCGAGGCCGAGATACTTCAGGGATTTCTGGAATGTGCGGATGAACTCCGCCGGATCGGCGAAGGGCGGCACCTTGGTCTGCACGATCATTTTGTCGCGCGGCAGCTTCGGCAGGAGGAAGCCGAGCTGCATTTCCGACGAGCCGTAACCGCGCGCGGTCTCGATGTGGTTGATGCCCAGTTCGAGGGCGCGGAGGATGGTGGCTTCGAGATTGGCCTGGCCTTCCTTCGGCACGTCGCCGGGGGCGATGTCCTGCCACTTGTGCTGGTAACGCATCCCGCCGCAGGAGAAGACGGGCATCTGCAGGTTGGTTTTTCCGAAACGGCGGTAGCGCATCACGCCGCGGAGCGTGTCACGAAGTCGGACCGGAAGCAATGTGTCGGCTCACGTGCCCCGCATCACGGCGGAAATCACCGCATAAAGCACGAGCGCGATCAGCATGGCCGCGAAGACGAAAGAAATCGGCGGCGATTTTTCCACGGGTGACATAGACGTGGGACGGCCGACGCGAAACCGAGATTCAGCATTTTCACTTTCCAACCGGCGCGAGCGAGCGGGCGGACCGCGAGCGGTCCCGGCTCGCAGCGGTTGCGAATGAACCGGCCTTGAAAAGTTTGTGGATCGTTTCGCCAGGGTGGCCGCTGCGAGCCGGGACGGATCGCGGTCCGGGGACAGTGCCGGAAGCGCTGGCTTCACCGAGTCGCGTTGAATTCGTCTTGTCCGCTGCGCGTCGGCTGGTTACTTACAACCCATCCATGAAACGTTTCGCCCTCCTTTCCTCGCTCGCCGCGCTCCTGGCCGTGGCGTTGACGGGTTGCGCGACGACTGGCACGCGCACGGTGAAACTTTTCAACGGAAAAAATCTCGATGGCTGGTATTCTTACACCACGACCACGAAGTTCGAGAACCCCGGCTGCTTTCAGGTGCGCGACGGGATGATTTTCGTCGCGGGCGGGCAGGGGACCAACGCGTGGTTCGGAGGGCTGGTGACGAAGGAAGAGTTTTCCGACTACAAGCTGACCTTCGACTACAAGTGGGGCGGGCCGACTTACGGCTCGCGCTTCGGCAAGTCGCGCGACGCCGGCGTGCTGCTGCACTGCGTCGGGCCAAACGAGCCGGGGCCGTGGATGACGAGCTACGAATTTCAAATCATCGAGGGCGGCACCGGCGACATCCTCGTGGTGAACTACGGAAAAAAGGGCGACCATGGCGAGCCGGTCACGCTCACGCTCACGTCCGAGGGCGCGCTGGACGGCAAGCAGAAGTATTTCAAGCCCGGCGGCGAGTCGCTGCAGTTCACGAACAGCGGCCGGCTCAACTGGTGGGGCCGCGACCCGAAGTGGACCGACACGCTCGGCTACCGCGGCCCGAAGGACGTGGAGGCGCCCTTTGGCGAATGGACGCATTGCGAAATCCTCTGTCGCGCCGACACGCTGACCTATTACGTCAACGGCAAGCTCGTGAACGCCGCGCGCAACCTGAGCGTGACGAAGGGAAAGATTTTCTTCCAGACCGAGGGCGCCGAGGTCTGGTATCGTAACCTCGAACTGACGCCGTTGAAATGAACCGCCCGGAGATCAACCACGGAAAACACGGAACACACAGAAATTGTTCCGGTGAATTTTTCCGTGTGCTCTGTGTCCTCCGTGGTCACAATCCCGTTATGAACATCAAACACCTCGCCGCTCTACTCCTTGCCTTCAGTGTTGCCACGCCCGCATTTGCCAAAGTGGACTTCGCGAAGGACGTGCTGCCCATTCTCCAGAAGAACTGCCTCGAATGCCACAGCGCCGAGAAGCAGAAGGGCAAGCTGCGCCTCGACACGAAGGAACTCGCGCTCAAGGGCGGCGAGAACGGCGCGGCCATCGTCGCCGGCAAGGGCGGCGAAAGCCCGCTCTACAAACGCACCACGCTCGCGCGCGACAACGACGACGCGATGCCGCCCAAGGGCGACGGCCTGACCAAGGCGCAGCAGGACATTTTGAAGAACTGGATTGATGAGGGCGCGGACTGGCCCGCGGGCGTGCTGGTGGCCGGCGAGAAAATTGATCCCGCGAAAGTCGCGGGGCCGAAGCCCAGCGCCGCCGAACTCAAGGCCGTGGCCGAACTCGCCAAGGCCGGCGTGCAGGCGCGCGAACTGGCCAACGGCGTGAACTGGCGCTACGCGAACTTCCGCGTCGCCGGCACGAAGTTCGAGGCGAAGACGTTCGCGCTGCTCAAGGACATCCAGAACCTGCAGGAACTGAACCTCAGCGGCGTGGAACTGAAGGACGCGGACCTCGCGAACATTGCCGGCCTGAAAAGCCTCGAGCGCCTCAACCTCGCCGGCAGCACCGTCACGGACGCGGGGCTGGCGCATTTGAAAAATCTTTCCAGCCTTGCGTCACTGAATCTCTTCGGCACCAAGGTCACCGACGCCGGCGTGAAACACCTCGCCGCGTTGAAGAGCCTGAAGGCCATCTACATTTTCGAGACCAAGATCACCGATGCCGGCGCCGCCGAACTGGCGAAGGCGCTGCCCAAGACGCGCATCGACCGCGGCTGGGATCTGAAGGAGCTCGCGAAGATTGACGCCGAAGCCAAGGCCGCGCAGGCCGCCGCCGACGCGAAGAAGGCCGAGGAGAAAAAAGCGGACCCCAAGGCGGCTGACGCGAAGAAGGCCGAGCCGAAGAAAAAGAAAAAGAAGTAGGCGCCTGTTCGGCAGATTGAGTTTCAAGTTGAAGCGGCGGTCACGGGACCGCCGCTTTGCTTTTCACACGGCGATGGCTTGCCACCCGCGCGCTGGATTCCTACCGTGCGGCCCGTGACTCAGACTGCACCAGCGCCCGCCCGCATCGCCCCGTGGAAGCGGCGGCTGTTGAATCTCGCCGTGCTCGGCTTCACGAGCCTCGTGTGCCTCGTGCTGCTCGAACTCGCCTGCCGCGTCGCCTTTCCTTATTACGACCCGCGCAACCAGGTCGTGCTCGTGCGCAACGACGACGGCGTCGTGACCGGCCCGCCCGGCGCGCGCATCCGCCACGGCACGCCCAAGGGCGAGTTCAGCATTGATGTCGCGTTCAACGCCGCCGGCTTCCGCGACGCGAAGGAGTTGACCGCCGCGGGGAGCAACGACCTTTTCGCCGCCGGCGATTCTTTCAGCATGGGCTGGGGCGTGGCGGAGGCGGAGCGTTACTCGAACGTGCTGGAGAAAAAAGTTGGCACGCCCGCTTTCAACATTTCCATTCCCGAGGACATCCGCGGCTACCAGAACACCATCGCCTACGCGCAGCGCCACGGCGCGCCCGTGCGCCACGTGATTCTCGGCCTGTGCATGGAGAACGATCTTTGGGACTACACGCAGGCCGCGTCCACGCACGCGAGTTACGCGAAGCAGATGTATCACAACCCGCTCCAGCGCCTCGGCCGGTGGTTCAAGGGCCGCAGCACGCTGTGGAGCACGGTGTCCTACACGCTCCAGCGCCACGCGGTGACGCGCGGGCTGGCGGAAAAGATCGGCGTCGCGCGCGACGTGGACCAGCTCACGCACAAGAACGAATATACGCCGGCCGTGCTGAACAGCAGCCGCGACGAGTTGCTCAAGATCACGACGAACTTCCACTCCGTGGTGCTCATCATCCCGTCGCGCGCGCTGTGGCATGGCGCGCAACGCGAGACGGAGCAGAAAATCCACGCCGAGTTCGTCCAGTCCCTCCGCGATGCGGGCGTGAAGCTCGTGGACATGAAGCCGCGCTTCGAGGCCGCGGGCGATCCGCTCCAGTTTTACTACCGCACCGATCCGCACTGGAACGCGCGCGGGCACGCGCTGGCCGCCGAGGCGCTCGCAGAATTTTTGGCCGCCGATCCATCGTGGCCGTTGCCGGCGCGTCCCGTCGCGCCGCGGCCGTAACTTCCCGGTGCGTTGCACGTCACCTTGCCCCGTATGACACGATTCGCTTTTTTCGCCGCCGCATTCCTGGCCCTTCTCCTTGTCGCGCGCGCCGCGGATCCCGGTGCCTACGCGCCGCCTGTGCCCGCAAAGGAGGTTTCCGCCTCGAAGTTCGACTGGCACGACGCGAAACGGAACCGCGACGTGTTCGTGAAAATTTACGCGCCGCAAAACGGAATCGGCCCGTTCCCCGTCATCATTTTTTCCCACGGTCTGGGCGGCTCGCGCGAGGGCTACGAATACCTCGGCCGCCACTGGGCCGGGTGCGGCTACGTGAGCGTGCACCTTCAGCACGTCGGCAGTGACGACGCGGTGTGGCGCGACGCCGCGCCCGCCGAGCGCGCGAAGGTGATGCAAAAATCCGGCGCGAACCTCGCCAACTCCATCAACCGCCCGCTCGACGTGCAGTTCGCGCTCGACCAGTTGGAGCGGCTCAACGGCGACGCGGGCTTTCCGCTGCACGGCCGGCTCGACCTCAAGCGCGTCGGCATGTCGGGCCATTCGTTCGGCGGTTACACCACGCTCGCGGTGGCCGGGCAGACGTTCGCGATGTCGAAGCTCGCCGAACCGCGCGTGAAGGCGGCGATTCAGATGAGCGCGCCCGCGTTCAAACTCCGCACCGACCTCGACAAGGCTTACGGCTCGATCACGATTCCCGTGATGCACATGACCGGCACGAAGGATTTTGTTCCCTTGTTTCCCGAGACGACGGCGGAGGACCGGCGCATTCCATTCGACCACATG
This sequence comes from Verrucomicrobiota bacterium, assembly GCA_016199935.1. GTDB lineage: Bacteria > Verrucomicrobiota > Verrucomicrobiia > Limisphaerales > JACQFS01 > JACQFS01. The sequence continues at coordinate 5,934 of JACQFS010000102.1, read as the reverse complement.
AAGAATGCCGAGACGTGCTTTGTGAATTTCACCGACGGCGACCACATGATTTTTTCCGGTCGCGGCGCGGTCGTGCGCCCGGAGCAGCGCGAGCCGGATGAAAAATTTCAGCGCCTCATCTGCGCCGGCACAACGGCCTTTTGGGATGCCTACCTCAAGGAGAACTCCGCCGCGAAGGCGTGGCTGCTGGAAGGTGGCTACGCGAAGCGACTCGGCAAGGACGGCGTGTTCGAAAAGAAATCGCCGGCGAAGCCCGCGAAGTGACCCGGCTCAACCCGGCCCGCGCCCTCCGTCTTGGATTGTCACAAGTGCGGCTTGCCACTTTTCCCCGCGGCTGGTAGCCATTTCCTCCACACATGAAAACCAACTCGCTGCTGCTTTGTCTCACGCTCGTCGCCGCGCTGTCCGCCAACGCCGCCGACGCGAAAAAGAAGGACGCCAAAAAAGGCGACGGCCACGCGGCCGTCGGCTACACCGACACGCCGATGCTGCCCGGCGGCAAATGGCACGTGCATGACCCGGACCGTCCGCAGCCGCGCGTCGTCGAGCCCGCGAAGGAGGTGGGCCAGCCGCCGGGCGACGCCGTGGTGCTGTTCGACGGAAAAGATTTGTCGAACTGGCGCGACGCCAAGGGCAATCCGTCCGGCTGGATCGTGGAGCACGGCTACATGCAGGTCCCGCCGCGCGGCACGACGGGTGGCGGCGATATTTTCAGCAAGCAGGAATTTGGCGACTGCCAGTTGCACGTCGAGTTCGCCACGCCGAACCCGCCCGAGGGCGACAGTCAGGGGCGCGGCAACTCCGGTGTGTTCCTGCTCGGCCTCTACGAGTTCCAGGTGCTCGACAGTTACAACAACCGCACCTACGCCGACGGCACCGCCGCGGCGCTCTATGGCCAGATGCCGCCGCTCGTGAATCCCGTGCGTCCGCCGGGCGAGTGGCAGACTTACGACATCATCTTCACCGCGCCGCGCTTCGGAGCGGATGGGAAGGTGTCGCAGCCCGCCATCGTCACCGCATTGCGCAACGGCGTGCTCGTGCAGAATCACGAGGCGTATCTCGGGCCGAGCGGCCACCGCAACCTCGCCAGCTACGACAAGACCAAGGCCACGGCCGGCCCGATCAAGTTTCAGGACCACGGGAATCCAATGCGCTTCCGCAACGTGTGGATTCGGCCGCTGCCGGAGACGGATCGGAACTGAACATGGAAAGTTTTCGAAAACGAGCGGCGCGCGGCGTGAGTCGCGCGCTGTTTTTTCTTTTCCCCAATCGCGCCTCTTCGCTGAATTTTCCTTGTTCCGTTCCCGTCCGCTGATTACCTAAAGCCTATGCCCCAACCAAACTCTCCCATCATTCTCACCTCCGGCCTCAACCGCCGCCGATTCATCTACACCAGCGCGTTTGGCCTGAGCGCCGCCGCGTTGCGCGCGCACGCGGCGGGCAAGCCGCGCATTGTCTCGCCCAACAGCAAGGTGAACCTTGCCGCCATCGCCGCCGGCGGCAAGGGCGGCACCGACATCGCGGGCCTCCACGACGGCGGCGCGAACAACGTCGTGGCCCTCTGCGACGTGGACAAGAACACGCTCGACGCCGCGCTCCAGAAATATCCCGGCGCGAAAGTTTATCAGGACTACCGCGTGATGCTGGAGAAGGAGAAGAACATCGACGCCGTGAACGTCAGCACGCCGGACCACCACCATTATCCCGCCACGATGCTCGCGATGCAGCGCGGCATCGCGACCTACACGCAGAAGCCGCTCACGCACACGATCTGGGAGGCGCGCCAGCTCAGCATCGCCGCAAAGAAGCTCGGCGTCATCACGCAGATGGGCAACCAGGGCCACAGCGGCGACGGCAACCGCACGCTGTGCGAGCACATCTGGAGCGGCACCATCGGCGACGTGAAGGAAGTGCATTGCTGGACGAACCGTCCCATCTGGCCGCAAGGCATCACGCGCCCCGTGGGCAACGACCCCGTGCCCGACTCGCTCAACTGGGACATCTGGATCGGACCCGCGCCGATGCGGCCTTACGTCGGCCCGAAGGACGAGGAAGTCGCCGACAAGGCTGGCAAGAAAAAGAAGAAGGCCGGCCGTGGTCCGTATCATCCCTTCAGTTGGCGCGGGATCTGGGATTTCGGCGCGGGTGCGCTCGGCGACATGGGCTGCCACGTGATGGACGGCGCGTGCTGGGCGCTTAACCTGAGCAACCCCGTCAGCGTCGAGGTCGTCGAGTCCTCGCCGCTCAACAACGAGTCCGCGCCCGAGTGGGCCGTGCTGCGCTACGAGTTTCCCGAGCGCGCCGGCCACGACGGCAAGCTGCTCCCCGCCTGCACGCTCTACTGGCACGACGGCAAAAAGACTCCGCCGCGTCCGGAGGAAATGGAGGCGGCGAAGTTCGCCGAGAGCGGCACGCTGTTCATCGGCAGCAAGGGCAAGATGCTCACCGACACCTACGGCGAACGCCCGCGCCTGTTGCCCGAGTCGAAGTCGAAGGAACTCCCCCAGCCGCCGCAGATGATCGAGCGCGTGCCCGGCAACAATCCCTACAAGGACTTCATCCGTGGCGTGCAGGGCGGCCCCAAGCCGTGCTCCAACTTCGAGGTCGCCGGCCCATTCACCGAAGTCGTGCTGCTCGGCAACCTAGCGCTGCGCGTCGGCAAGAAGGTGATGTGGGACGCGAAGAACATGAAGTCTCCGAACTGCCCCGAGGCGGCGAAACTGGTGAAGAAGGACTATCGCAAGGGCTGGAAGGTCTAAGTTTCATCTCCAAACGAAAAGCCCGGCCGTCAGTGCGGCCGGGCCTTTTGCTTTTCAGCGCAGCGCTTCAGCGCTTTCCCTGCATCATCTGCCGCGCCGCCTGCACCGCGGCCGTGGTGCGCGTGTGCTTCGCGTGGTCGATGGACTGGCGGATTTTGTTTTTGTGCGTCGCGTGGAGCACGGCGGTTTCCTCGTTGATGTATCCGCCCTCGAACGCCTTGAGCAGCGACTGCTCGAAACTGTGCCAGCCCCACGGCGTGACGCTTTGCTCGATGATCTCGTGGAGGTTTCGCTTGTCGGATTCGCCCAGTTGGATGACCTCGCGCGTGCGCAGGTTGCTGCCCATGATTTCCGAGACGAGATGCAGCCCGCCGCCGACCTTCGTGACGAGCCGCTGGCTCACCACCCAGCGCAACGTGTCCGCCAGCCGCTGGCGCACCAGCGGTTCCTCGTCCTTGTCGAACATGCCGAGGATGCGGTTGACCGTCTGCGCCGCGTTGATCGTGTGGAGTGTGGTGAAGACAATGTGGCCCGTCTCGGCGGCGGTGATCGCCACATCCATCGTCTCGCGGTCGCGGATTTCGCCGACGAGGATCGCCTTGGGCGCCTGGCGCAGCGCGGCCTTAAGACCGACGGGGTAGCTGAAAAAATCCTTCCCGAACTCGCGCTGGCTGAAGCTCGCCTTCACCGACGTGTGCAAAAACTCCACCGGGTCCTCGAGCGTGATGATGTGGATCTCCTGCGTCTTGTTCAGCTCGTTGAGCACCGCCGCGAGCGTCGTCGTCTTGCCCATGCCGGTCGCGCCGGTGACGAACACGAGCCCGGTGCGTTCCTTGATGATCTCGGCGAACACGGCCGGCAGCCCGAGCTTGTCGAGCTCCGGCACGATGTTCGACAACTTCCGCATCACGATCGAGAGGTGTCCACTTTGGCGGTAGACGTTGACCCGAAAACGGGCAACGCCCGGCAGCGCGTAGCTGCAGTCGCAGGAGCCGTGCAGCTTGAGATTTTCCGCGAGCCGCTCGTTCCCCTCCATCAGGATCGCGGCGATCTGCTCGGTGAGCTGGGGGCTGATCGCGGCTTCGGTGAATCCGCCCTCGAACGGCCGCAGCCGGCCGTAGCAGTCCAGTTGCGGGGGCCGGCCGGGAATGAAGAGCAGGTCGGAAATGCCGGCCCCGCCCTCGAGCATGGCGGCCAGCAGCAGGTCAAAAAGGTCTTTGTTCATGCGCTTTGCGGCCTCTCCATAGAAGCTTCCATGCCAGCGGGCGCCGGCGGATCAGCGTTTGAACGCCGCGTGCTTCTCGCTGCCGCCGCCTTCGAGAAACGCGAGCAGGTCGAGAATCTGTTCGAGCGTGAGGCCGTTGAGCAAACCCTCCGGCATCGGCGACAAATCCGACGCCCGCCGCTCGCGGATGTCGCGCGCGCGCACCGTCGTCGTCTCCTCGCTCAAAAGATTTTGCCGCACGCGCACCTGTTCCGCGTCCTCGCTCTCGACCGTGCCGGTGACCGCCTCGCCGTCCTTCAGCACGAACATGGTCTGCCGGAACTTGTCATCAATCGCCAGCGACGGCGCGAGGATGTGAATCAGCACGTCGCGCCGTCCGAAGCGGCTCGCGATCGCGGTGAGGTCCGGCCCGAGCACGCCGCCTTCGCTGCCGACGCGGTGGCACGCGACGCATTGCGCGGCTGCGAACGCGCCGCGGCCCTGCGCGAAATCGCGCCCGCGCGCGACGCGGTCGAGGTGCGGTTCGAGGTCGGCGAGTTTCCATTCCTGGACGAAGCGCGCGACGGCCGTGACGGCCGGTGGCGTCGCGCTTTTTTTCTCCAGCAGCGAACGCAGCGCGAGCCGCTCCGTCGTGGAGAGCGAGGCCGTGAACTCCGCGCGGATGTTTTCCAGCGAGCGATAATACTCGCGCGCGCCCTGCATCGCCTCGGCGCGCGCGAGCGCGGCGAGGAACGCGCGCCGCGCCTCGGGCGTCCAGCCGTCCTTCACCGCGCGCAGACAGTAGAGGTAGCGGAGCAACTCCTCGGAAGTCCCGGCCTTCGCCATCAACGGCAGCGTCTTGGCGAGAACGTGCGGTGATTTCAGGAAGACAAGCAACTCGACGAGCTCGTGGTTCAGGGCGTAGTCGGCGGATGGAAAAATCTGTTCCAGAATTCCACGCACGAGTGAAAACTGGCTGATGTCCGCCGTCGGATGGCGCACGAGGCTCACCGAGGCGATTCGCAGCAGAAACAGATTTTCCTGCCGGGTCTGTTGAGGATTCCGCAACACCCAAAAAAATCCAGAGAAGAAATTTAATGAGAGCGGATCCGTCAGCACCTGGTCGCCCAGTGGCCGTTTCTCGCGTTGAAGAGGCGATTCGGCGATGCGTGCCACGGTTAGCAAGGCGGCATTGGGTATCCTGATCGCCTCGTCGTCTAAGAACAGGGCTCGAGTGGAATAGGTGGTGCCGGTGCCGGTCTTCACAATCGGCCGCTCGCCAAAGACCGGGGCGAGGCCGACAAACCGCCCTAGCCACGACTCGAACGGCTGCCACTCCAGCGCCACGCGCGCGGCGTTCCGAATGCACGGGTCGGGATGGTTCAGGCGCGGCCAGATGAATTCGACATTCAGTTTTGCTTCGTTGATCTTCGGCGGGCGGTGCAAGGCTTCGAGTCGCTGGCGCACTTTACGGAGTTCGGCGCAGCGTTCCGTTTCGGCCAGTTGCTCCGCGGATTTTTCCGCCTCCTTCTCCTTTGGCCCCACGAAGCTCACGCGATACAGCCCCGACTGCGTCCGCCGGCCGCCGGTCACGAAATACATCGCGCCGTCGGGACCGAAGGCGAGGTCGGTGACGTTGAGCGGACGGCCGCTCACGAAGGTCTCGCTCGTGCCGGTGTAGCTCGCGCCCGCCGGCTTCATGTGAACGGCGAGGATGCGGCCGTAAGCCCAGTCGCTGATGAACAGCGCGCGCCGCCAGCTCGCGGGAAATTTCGCGCGCGTGCCGAACTCGATCTCCGTGGGCGAGCCGACGCCGATGTTCACGACGGGCGGCAACGCGTCGGGTCGAAACTCCGGAAACGTGGCGGTGCTGTGCCGCCAGCCGTAATCGCCGCCGCTCACGAGGTGCAGCACGCGCGTGGGCTTATACCACGGCGCGCCGATGTCGCGCTCGTTGTCGGCGTCGTAGGT
>JACQFS010000085.1 GCA_016199935.1 Verrucomicrobiota bacterium | reverse complement strand
TGAGACCATCGAGGCCTGCAATGTCATCCTGTTTTGTCTTCTCCCCCCGGAGAGGCGGACTAGAATTCGACGATGCTGTGACCTTCCAGCGTGTGGGTTTTGTCTTCTCCCCCCGGAGAGGCGGACTAGAATGGGGTGGACAGCCGCCCCCGGCCCGCACCAGTTTTGTCTTCTCCCCCCGGAGAGGCGGACTAGAATAGGCTCGACAGAAGTGGCTGAAACGGTGAAGTTTGTGGTCAGTTAAACCTACTCTCCGGGGGGAGAAGACTTAACTAATTCGGCGGCGTTGAACCCACTGCCTAGCACGGTTCAACGCCGCCTCTTTTTTCGATCACTCCCAGAATTCGACCTGTTTCGGGATGTCGGGGTTGACCGAGCGGTTTCCCTGCCGGTAATTCGGCCCGATGACGGTGAAACTCTTTTTCCACTGCTCGTCGGTCATGAACATGAGGCGGACATTTCCCGCGGCGGGGATCATGGGTTTGATTCGGCCAACCTGTCCTTCCATCTGCTCGAACGTGACGCACGGGCGCGCATACACTGAAAACTGGACCATCAGGTAACCGTTGTCCTTGAGATCATTTCGGAAACGGTTGGCCGTGCGACGCTCCTCGTCGGTCATCACCGGCAAATCGAACATGGCGAGTATCCAACCCATGCGATACGGACTTTGTTTTTCGACGCGCATAAGCGCCGCTCAGTTTTACGACAATTCCGGCACCCAAAACGGTTCGGCTGAGCGCGCGGCGTAACTGCGCGCCAGCGAGTTGGCGGAGGCGTCAATCGCATCCATCAATTTCAGGCTGAACCGCTCATGCATCACCCGCAGTTCGCGCAGTTCCGTGCCCACCTTTTTGCTCCACGCCTTCATGGTGATGTCGGCGCCCACCATGAATTCCGCCAGCATGAGGTCCACCGCCGGGCGAAACGGCTCCATCAAATCATAAACGAGCGGATCGGAATGAAACCGCGCGATGTGCTTTACTCCCAGGAGCGGTGACAGCCCGTGAATGATCAGGCTGCGATGGCACAGGGCCGCCAGCACCGCGTAGCCGTAGTTGAGCATCTGGTTGGGCGGTGTCTTCTCTTTCCGGTCACGTGACGAGGATGCCCAACCGATGGATGGAAAATACAACTGCCAGTAACGCCGTGCGCAGTTGCCTTCATCGAACGTATCCCGCTTGAGGGCGAACTCAAGGTAAGTCGAAAAAAGATTCCGCCGCTTGAGCACGCGTTGTTGGTTGCAGGTTTTGCCTCGGATCAACTCCTGCCAGAGCCGCGCGTTAAGTCGCTTGGGCCGCTCCGCTTGGTGCAGGTAAGCATTCGTGTCCACGACGCGGGCCAACGGCGCGGTGACGCCACACGGCTGGTAGCTTTCATTGCAATGCAGGATGATGCCGTCCGTCTCCATGATGGCGGCGACAAAGTTCGAGGTCAGCGTGACACCCCGCGCGGCGATGATGACGGCGCGCACGTCGGCGTGCGGTATCCGCGCGTCCGAACCATCCGCGCCCTTGCACACGAGGAAACCCCGGTCCTTGCCGAGGATCGAGCCGTGCTTGAAGACGTGGAGGATGTGGTAGCTCACAAGTTCTCTCAGGTTGCACGACACATTCCTGCCTCGATCATGCTTCGCAGGCTATACTTGGGAATGTCGGGATATGTTTTCCCTTCTGGTGTTGTAAGTTTGATCTGACCGCTGTCCGAAATGATCGTGTTCAACAGATACTTGCCGGGAGGGAGCGGCCTCGTGGCATGAGCGGCTGGACGCGTGGTTTCGATCATGCACCCGCTTTGGAAAAAGCCTTTCACCTGCATCGTATCTCCCAACTCCTGTTTGAGCGTCGCAGCAACTTTGGCGAATGATTCAAAGGCATAAATCGGGCGGACTTCGATGGTCTCTTTCTTGATGCCTTTCTTGTTCACGCTCGCCAGCGCATAAACAATCTGTCCCTTGTGCCCCTTCAACGCCTTGCGATACGCGCCTGTGCCATCCTTGGACAAATCCTTGTATTCGGTCGGCTCGCCAACAGTGACGCGAACAAAACGCACGCGGCTGCGGACGGTGCCATCCTTGTTCTTGAGGCAGAACTTTTCGCAGAACTCCCGCCAGCTAGCTTCGGTTGGGTTGGTCGTGATGAACTCGGCCACCCGCTCGCGAATCTTGTTGTCGCGAATGTCTTGCGCCTGCTTGCCGGCATACTTGAGGTCGAAAACAGATTTGCCCGGCGTGGTCGGCTTATAGCCTAAAGACATCAGTTCTGCCCGCTGCACGATGACCTTTTGACCGCCGTCCATGCGCGCTCCGTAGATCGTCTCGGCGAGTGCTGGCTTCTCGAAGCAGACGTTCTGCGGAATCACCTCGGCAATCAACTTCTTGAACAACTCGCGCGTCACCTCGTCCGGGAAGCGGAAGAAGCCGGAATACTTCGCGTTGCGCGCCCAGTTGGGCATGAAGCTGATGACCATCGCATCGAGCGCATGATGCCGGTCGTCGTTGCGGTTCTTCGTCTCCGCTTCTTCCTCGGACTGCGCATCCGGGTTAAGCAGACTGTTGAGCTTGTATTTGCGCCGGATGCGCCCCGTGAGTCCGCCGGAAACTACGATGACCTTCCGCTCGCCATTCACAATTCCGCCCGGCCATTTGAACCGAAGGCCGATGATGGTTTGCGCCAGCTTCGAAATCCACGCCGTCTCCGCGAGTGCCGTGTAGCGTTCGACGAGTGTTTCCGCATCGGGGGAGATTAACAGTTGGGCCTTCTTGTTTCGCAACGAGGTGATGCGCTTTTTGACGCGCTCCACGTAGGCGTCCCAGCCGCTGCTGGCCGAGAGCCACTCATAAGGCGTGCGGTCGAGTTTGTCGTCGTTCGCCCGGCGCGTGGTCAGGATGTAATTGAGCGCGGAATCCGGGCCGCCTTTCGCGCGCGGGACGATGTGATCAATCACGTAGTCGTCGAGAGCGGTGGGAACCAGCGGTTCACCAGTGTAAAGGCAGATGCCACCTTGAGCTTCGAGCAGTTCCATCTTCAGCCCGGCAGCCCCGGCGCTGGCGCCTGCTTCCGCCGCCTGTAGCCGTGACTTAGTCCGCTGTGCGGCTCGTTCTCGCTGAAACTTTCGGTATTCAAACTTGGCCTTATCGCCCATGAAATCCTCGCGCACGAATTCCAGCGCGATGGAATCAGGGGTGCCGAACTTCTCCGCCAGTTCGTCCAGCCGTTCCGCAAACAAGGTGAGCCGGTGCCGGACAATCGGATCGTTCTGCGAGCCGATCAGCGTGCGAATGGCGGCGCGCGGGTCGTCCGTCGAGCGGGCGAGCGCGTCGAGTTTCTGATTCGGGATGTAGATACCTTCCCAAGTGCTCCCCATTCCGAGCAAAAACTTGAGGTCTTCCTTCACCAAACCTTTGAGCGGATCCGTGTTCCCGCTCAACCGCCCCAATTCTTTCTCATGCGCAACCTGCGGAGTGTCACCCGAAAGAATGAGCCGCTTGATGATCTCCAAGGCAGGCCGACAAAACCGGCTGCGGCCGGAGAAGCTCGGTTCCTCAACCTCCTCATGCTGGCCGACAAGCGGCTTGCAGCCAAAGGACAGGCACTGCTTCTTCCATTGCGTCGGCGTCAAACCAAGTTTTGCCCGCTTGGGGTCGTTGAAGGTGGTGTTGATTTCTTGCGCCGTCAGACCGCGCTGGCCGGTCAGCGATTGAAGCCTCATGTTTTTCAACTTCATCAGGAAAACCGTCTCGGCGGCGACCAAGGATTGCGGATGCAATTTGCCCGGTGCCTCGGTGCGAATTTTGCAGACGTTGAAGCGCGGCATGAGCACGCACTTGCCGATGATGCGATTGTCGAAGCGGGGAATCTTCTGGCCGAGCACGCCCTGCCAGTCGTTTGCGCCGCCTTCGCGCAAGTGATGCCGCTTGCGTTCGTCCGCGTAGAAGGAGGCGTAAGCCCTTTGGGGCGGGCCGTAGAGGAGGTAATCCGCCTTGCCTGTGAGCGCGGGATGAAACTTCGCAGCCGCGTCCACGAGCGCGCGAACCTCTTTGTCCACCAGCGTGCGCGGAACAATTTGGTCGCGGGTGGATTGCGCGTGACAGTCAATGCGTTCCTTCAATTCATCGGGCCGGGCAGGATTCCAAAGTCCCATTTTCCACGCGTCGAAGTAGCACGGCCATCGAAACTGCAGCCGGTCGGGAGCCATCTTTTCCAAGCTGTGTTCAAACTCCTGCATCCGCGTGAGCGTCGGGCCTTCTTCATCATCCGGTTTGGCGGACTTGCGTTGAGCGCGCGTCTTCCACGGAATGTTTGGGTCATAGCCGCGTCGCTGAATGGCGGAGTGCAAGGCTTTGAAGATTTGCCACGGCTCCAATTTTTCCCTGCGCAGTAGTTTGATGCGGAGCAGACATGACGTGTAACAGGTGTTGTCGCCCGACGCGGCGAATTCGCGTTCGAGACGCGGATCACCAAGGGCAACATCCCATTGCTTTTCTTTCGCGTTCCAAGTGATGCGCCGTCCCTTCAGCGGCTCGAAGCCAGCCACACGCATGACTTCTGCCAGCCATGCCTCGCGCGCTTTATGAGCAAGGCGTGTGCGCCACATCCGGCGGCGCGTGGCGGCAGTTTTGGTTTCAGCGAATTCAGCCGGGATCAGCAGCGAGGCTTTGTGGAGAAATTCATTGCCGCATCGCACGGCCTCGCCAATCGAAGCCTTGCCCAAGTCGAATGCCCAGACAGTTTCCTTGTCATTCATAGAATTTTCCCTAGCGGGTGAGTTCGGGAATAGTGGCAGATCAATGGAGCGTTGCAAGCACGTCCCGCTGGCTCCCCGCCCGCCGGTTTTTTGTTTCCGCCAGCCGGCGCAGCGCCGGGTGGGAGCGCGCGGCTGCTTTCAGGCCTGAGATTTCCCTTCGCCCGGAGGCGGGGGATTCTCGGCTGCCCGGCGCGCGACGCGGGCGCGGGCCGAGGCGCGGATGCGGTCTGCGTTCATGCGGTAGAAACCGGTGATGGTGTTCACCAGCACCAGCCGGCCACCGTTTCCGGCCAGGCCATCTTTTGGCTCCCAGGTGCCGAGGTAGCAGTCGCCGCCGTTGACGTAGCAGAATCCCCACTCCTCCAGCTTGAGCGTGCGCCGCACCATCGCCTGCGCGTAGGCAATCGGCTCGGCGCTGTTGACGGGCACGTTGCAGAACACCCTGTCAAAGCGGCAATGGCCGGCAAAGCGGAACCACCGGCCTTCTTTCGCGAGTTCCATGCTCTCAAAATCTTCCGGCACCGGTTCGCCGAACCAGGATTTGATCTCGTTCTCGCCGAGCTTGGCGCTGGCGGCGCGGGCGCGGTCGCTGGGGCAAAAGGCGGCGATCTGGAACGGCAGCAAATAAGGGTCGCGTGTTTCCTGCTGGCCAAAGGTGAGCGAGGTTTCCCACAGGTGCTGAAGGTGCGTGTGGATCGGGCCGTGCCCGAAGCTGTAAACGTCAATCTCCGGGGCGAACACCTCGGGCGAAATGATCTCGCCGCGAGCAGCCACCTCGTCGCGCTGTTCCACGTGCAGCCCGCGGAGTGCGCGCCAGTCGCCGGTGCGCGACATCGAGGCGCTCACGCTCAATTGAAGGGTGCGGCATTCGCCGGGCGCTTGGTCGCCGTCTTCGTCGCGGGCAAGTTTCCACGCGGGCACGAATCCCATTTCGATGCTCAGGTGGATTTGCTCCGGCAGCAACTCGGAGTGGTTGAGAAACAGGGTGAGTTCTCCCGGCTGCGCGGCGGCCCATTGCTGGCCAAAGTAGTCGAGGGTGTCGGGCACGGCGTTTGTTTACGTCTCGTCATGTCGGATGGCAATCCCGCAGCAGGGGTGCCGTCCGCTTTTCCATCCCGGCGGAATTTCTGCCGGCGCGCGTGAGGATGCGATACGTGCCTGTTCACCCGCCCGCAGGTCTTTTCGTTTTGCTCCCACCCCGGACGCTCTGGCAGAGCGTGGACGCTTTGCCGGGCGCTTGCTACAAACGTTGCCATGACTCAAGAAGCTTTCGACATCGCGAATCTCCGCGCCGTTTGCTGGCTCATCGGCAACACCCGCTCCAATCACGGGTTGTTTCAGGAGAAGATGTCGTCGCATCTCGGGATCGCGGACAGCCGCTACTACCAGGACCTGGAGTATGGCCTCAAACATCCCGGCCTGGAGTTGTTCCTGCGCGTGTTCGCCCTGGCGCTCCCGCAGGTGCGCGAGGGGTTCATGCAACAACTGCGCTGGCATCCGGTGCCACCGTCCGACGGGGATTCCGGCTCCCAGATCAAACCTTTCGCCTGATATGTCCGCCCGCTCATCCATCAAGCGCAAATCCGGTGCCGCCGGTGGTTTTGTGTCGTTTCCCGCCCAAACTGAAAGGTTCCGTCCCGCCGCGATGCCGGGAAGGGGTCAACCAGAATGGTTGAGCACCTTCGGGCAACCGGGAAGTGGTCAACCAAGATGGTTGGGTGCCTTCGGACGGCCGGGAAGGGGTCAACCAAGATGGTTGGGCACCTTCGCGCGGTCGGGAAGTGGTCAACCAGAATGGTTGGGCACCCTCGGGCGGCCGGGAATGGGCCAACCAGAATGGTTGAGCACCTTCGGACGGCCGGGAAGGGGTCAACCAGAATGGTTGAGCACCTTCGGGCGGTCTGGAATGGGTCAACCAAGATGGTTGGTCACCTTCGGACGGTCGGGAAGCGGTCAACCAGAATGGTTGGGTGTTCCCGCCTCGGCGGCTGGACTCCGCCACCGTGGGTGAGCCGTGGCCCGTTTTGATGTCAACCATTTCGACGATGGTTCGCGATTTGACGAACTCCCAACCTCAACCAACAAAAAGAAAGGAAGACGTATGGCCGGCAATCCCATCCCCGATGATCAGGACGATCTGTTGTCCTTCTGTGAAGACCTCGCCGACGGCTGTCACCTGCACGAGGTGGCCATCGGCATTGTGCAAAACAAGGAGACGGTGATGCGCGCGGCGATCCTCGCGCTGCGCAACACCGAATCGCAATTCGGCACCGCCAAGGACACGCGGCAGGACGCGATTGACGCGCAGCAGGCGGCAGATGCGCTGGGGTCGGAGTTTCTCGGCGCGGCGCGCAGCGTGCTGGCGAACTACCTCGGCCAGCGTTGGAACACCTCATGGGAACCGACGGGCTGGCCCGACCAGTCCACGTCCATCCCGGATTCGCAGGAGAAGCGGCTGAACCTGCTGGCGTCGCTGAAGATTTATTTCACGAACGTGCCCGCGCATGAGAACGCGCCGCTGGGCGTGACGGCGGCGCTGGCGGACACGCGGTTCCAGGCCATCTCCGACGCGCGGCAGGCGGTGGGCGCGGCGGAGGACAGCCAGACGGCGAAGAAGCAGGCGCGCGACGGGGCGGCGCGCTCGCTGCGCAAGCGCGCGCGGGGGCTGGTGGAGGAACTCAACACGCTGCTGGAGGACGACGATTCGCGCTGGCACGCCTTCGGCCTCTCGATGCCGAGCGACCCGGACACGCCGGAGGTGGCCGAGGCGCCGACGCTGGTCGCGGGCACGCCGGGCAAGGTGCAGGCGAGTTGGCCGCGCGCGCCACGGGCGGAGCGGTATCGGGTCTTCAAACAGATCGTGGGCGTGGACTTGGATTTTGTGTTCGCCGTGACCGTGCATGACCGCGAGGTGGTGCTGGAAGGTTTGCCGAGTGGTCAAACGGTGAAGATCCGGCTCGTCGCCGCGAATGACGCGGGCGAGGCGCAACCGGGACCAAGCGCGCAGATTGTCGTGCCGTGAGGGGAATTGATCCCCAACCCATAACGAGTAATCCATAATCAGAACGCGGCCACCATTCACCCTTACGTATCACTCCTTACTGCTTACGCTTCACCATGTCCTTCGATCCCAACTATCCCCCGGCCGGCGTGCTCATCAAATCCGTGGAGATGCGCGCGCAGTTCAACGCGGTGCATGACGAGATCACGGTCATCCCCAAGGGTGACAAGGGCGACAAGGGCGACCCCGGCGATCCGGGCGTGCAAGGACCGCCGATGGCGAACGTCGCGGTGGATGCCGTCAACACGCTCGACCCCGATCAACCCGCGACGGTGGATGCGAACTTCGACGGCACGAACGTTCACCTCACCATTGGCATCCCGCGCGGGCAAACCGGGGCGAACGGCGCGGCGGGTGTGGACGGCAATGACGGGGCGACGGGCACTCAGGGCGAGAAAGGCGACAAGGGTGATCCGGGCGACGTGACCGCGACACAGTTGAGCGACGGCCTCGCCGCCACGCTCGTATCCGCCGCCGCGAACAGTTCCGCGAACACGAACGCGGTGCCGACTTTGGACACGCCTTTTGCCAACGACCCGCCCACGCTCGCGGACATGGAACTGATGCGCGCGGCTTACAACACGCTGGTGCTGGCGCAGCGGCGGTGAAGGGGGAAGTCAAAGCGGAAAGCGGAAAGTGTTCGGCGCGATGGATGGTTGCAACGAACCTCGCCCTCACCCCGGCCCTCTCCCGGAGGGAGAGGGAGACACGCACTCAGCCTCACGTCCTGCCGGGCGCGTTCGGAATGGTCGCGGCTGCGGAACGATTCCCCCTCTCCCTCCGGGAGAGGGCAGGGGTGAGGGTGGAGTTGCCGGGCGCGTCGGGCGTTTGTCGCTACGGCACGTAATACGGGCCCATGAGTGCGAGAATTTTTTCGCGCAACTCGTCACCGTCCACGGGGCCGTTGTGGCGCCAGAGGATTTTCCCGTCGGGCGCGACGAGGACGCTGTGCGGGACGCCGCCGGGCCATTCGGGGTCGAGCACCTTCATGAGTTCGTTCACGTCCGCGCCGGTGTAGAGGTAGTGGTTGGTCTTGCGGCCTTCCTCCTTGATGGAGCGCTGGAGTTTGCCGCCGGGGGCCGCACCCTTCTTTTCGAGAAAGGCTTTCACCTTCGGCGTCGCGTCAGGCGCATCCACGCTCAGGGTGATGAGTTCAAAGTCGCGCAGGCCGAACTTGCGCGCGGTGGTGACGAGTTCGGGAAACTCGGCGACGCACGGGGCGCACCAGGTCGCCCAAACATTGAAGAGGCGCATCTTGGCCGTGCCGTTCTTGCGGAGCGCGGTCACGCCGGCGGTGTCAATCGGCTCCACGTCCACGGGCGTCGCGGCCTGTTTCGCATCGGCCTCGGCGACGGTGGATTTTTTCTCCATCCATTTGGTTGAGCAGCCGTGCGGCTTGGTCGTCTCGACCGGCACGGGGCGGCCGGCGAGGAGCGCCTCCACGGCGTTGCGCGCGTCGGTGGTCTTGACGGTGGCGGCATCGGCGAAGCGGGAGTCGTCGAACTGGCCCTGGTAACGCAGCCTGCGGTCGGCATCGAAAAGGAAGACGTGCGGCGTGGCGAGGCAGCCGTAGGACTTGGCCATCGCCTGCGTCTCGCCGTCGTAGAGGTAGGGGAAATTGAAGCCCTGCTCGGCGGCGTATTTCTTCATGTCGTCGGGGCCGTCGTTGTATTTGGAGTAGCCAAGCTCGTCGAGGCGCAGGCCGTCGGGATTGTTCGGGTTGATGGCGACGAGGGCGAGGCCCTTGCCCCTGAAGTCGGCAAGGAGTTGCTTGATGCGGCCCTCGGCGGCGTGCGAGTCGGGGCAGTGATTGGAAATGAACGCGATCATCAGCAGCTTGGCGTTCTTGTAATCGGCGAGGCGGTGGGTCTTGCCGTCAATGCCCGGCAGCGCAAAGTCCGGCGCGGCATCGCCGATGTTCAGTTCGTGCGCGCCGGCGGGCAGGGCGTGGGCGTCGCCCTTCTTGTTCGGGAGCTTCTTGGCGGCGGCGGAGGCAACAGCCACGCAGGCGAGCAGGACACCAAGCGGGAGGAAAAGTTTTTTCATGATGGGCGGGAGTGACATGGGCTGGGTGATGCGGGCTTTGACGATGAGTGAAGCGGGTTTGTTTCAGTTGGGGGAGACTTTTCTGAAGGGCATCGGACACGATGCGGTGGGGCGAGACTCCGTCGAGCCGTGTTCGCAAACCATACCAACTCGGCTCGACAGAGTCTCGCCCCACCCGAACGATTGCTTGAGTTGTCCGCCACAATCAGGCACGAAGGCGGCGCATTACACCTCGTTGACGCACATCATGGCCGACACCACCGCCGCAATCGAAAGCCCCGCCCTCGCCCGCGCGCGCACCAAGGCCTACTGGCATCTGATCCCGCTGCTGTTCGTCAGCTACATGATCGCCTACGTGGACCGCTCGAACGTTGCGATCGCCAAGCTGACGATGGTGCGCGACCTGCCGGCGTTCGACAACGCGGTGATCGGCTTCGGCGCGGGCGTGTTCTTCATCGGCTATTTCCTGCTGGAGATTCCGGGCACGCTGCTCGTGGAGAAATGGAGCGCGCGCAAATGGATCAGCCGCATCATGATTTCGTGGGGCCTCATCGCGGCGATGACGGCGTTCGTGCATTGCCGCATTCCCGGCTTCACCCACGTGGCGGAACTCTTGATCAAGGGACTCGTGGCCATCCTCACTCCGCTGGCGGGCGGCCCGGGCTGGGTCGGGACGACGGCCAAGGACATGGTGGATCAGTTTAGCAGTTCCGAGGGGCTGGCGATATTTCAATTCTACTCCGTGCGCTTCCTGCTCGGGCTGGCCGAGGCGGGATTTTATCCCGGCGTGATCGTTTATCTCACGCACTGGTTTCCCGTCCGCGACCGCGCGCGCGCGCTGGCGTATTTTTTCGTCGCCACACCCATCGCGCAGATGGTCAGCCCGAAGATTTCCAACCTCATGCTCAAGATCGGCACGGATGAGTTGATCAACGGCGTGACCGTCCATCATCCGCAATGGATGGGGATGAGCGGCTGGCAATTGATCTACATTTTCTGGGGCATCCCCGCCGTGGTGCTCGGGGTGATGGTGCTGTTCATGTTGCCCGACAAGCCGCATCACGCCAAATGGCTCACCGCCGAGGAGCGCGCGGCGTTGGAGGCGGAACTGGAGCGGGAAAAAAACCTGGGCGGCGGACGCAAGCACATGACCGTGCTCCAGGCGTTGAGCCACCCCAAGGTGCTGCTGCTGACGGCGGCCTATTTCTTCGTCGTGACGGCGAACTACGGCGTGGAGTTTTTCCTGCCGAGCATCCTGCAGGATTGGTATCACCTGAAATTCAACGACCTCACCTGGCTGGTGATCCTGCCGCCGTGCCTCTCGCTGGTGGGCCAGCTTTTCGTCGGCTGGAACTCCGACCGGCTCAAGGAGCGTCGGCTGCACACGGTCATTCCCATCGCGCTCGGGGCCGTCGCGGTGGCGGTCGCGCCGTTCACGCAGAACCATCTCGCGCTGACGGTGGTGGCGTTCATGGTGGCGATGGGCGGACTCAAGGCCTACCTCCCGGCGTTCTGGGCGCTGCCGAATCTTTTTCTGTCGAGCGCGGCGGCGGCGGGGAGCATCGGCCTGATCAACTCGGTGGGAAATCTCGGCGGCTTCCTCGGCCCCTGGATGATGGGCAAGTTGCAGACCATGACCGGCTCCTTCTCCGGCGGCCTGACGTGCCTGAGCGTCTCGATGCTGGTGACGGCGACGCTGATTTTTCTGCTGGGGCTGGGGAAGACGGAAGAAAAGAAAGTCTGACCTCACTTCTTCCGCGTGAGGATCATCAGGAAGTGGCCATTGCCCGGGTTCGTCTTGAACTCCGCCGGTCGGGACTGGGCGCGGTCGTTGCCGGAGCACCATTTGAGCGTGTCACCTTCGAGCTTGTAGATGCCGCGGTAGGTTTTCCCCTGCGTCGGGCCGCCGG
Organism: Verrucomicrobiota bacterium; assembly: GCA_016199935.1. Taxonomy (GTDB): domain Bacteria; phylum Verrucomicrobiota; class Verrucomicrobiia; order Limisphaerales; family JACQFS01; genus JACQFS01. The sequence goes on along the minus strand of JACQFS010000085.1, from coordinate 3,775 downwards.
TGCCGGTGGCGTCAATCGTCTTCGTGCTGCCGGCTGCGGCGAGTTTGTAGGTGCCCACGCCCATGCTGACGCTGCGCGCGTCCTTGGCGCTGATCTGCGCGGCAGTGATGATGACTTCGCCGACGCGCATGTGGCGTTGCGAAGTCTGGCTGCCGTCGCCTTCCACGACCCAACCTTCCCACGTGCCGGCGAGCTTCTGGCGCTCGGCGGCATCGGATTGCGCGCGCGCGTGAGCGGCGACCAGAAACGTGACTGCGAGAAACAGGACGGTCTTGGTGAACGTGATACTCATGGCGAACAAGGCCGGGGATTCCGGGCGACGACGAGCAATGCCGGTTCGGCCGGAAAAAACAAGCGCTCCGCCGGGGCGCGGCCTTTCAGCCCACGCTCAGGTCTTCCGCTTTGGCGAAGAACTGGATTTCCGGCTTGCTGACCACGCCAGCCGAGCGCATCGCCTTGCGCAGGTCCGCCGACTTGATGAACTTCTTCATCTTCGCGGTGGTGGACCAGCAGCACACCACGGTCACGAGGTTCGGACTGGCGCTGCTGCGGTAGCACCGGAAGGATTTTTCCCCCGACGCTTTGCGAAACTTCTTGAAGGCTAGAACCGCGCGCTTCCATTTGGCGTAGTTGGCGATTTTGTGACGGATGAGGACGGAGGGCATGGATGAATCCTGTGGGTTGAATGTTTGCTTCCCGGTGACTAGCCCAACGATGGACGAGCCGTATGGGATATTGAATTGCTGCGAGCGTAGGCCCCGCGGTGTGCGCTGTCGAACACAAGTTCGGGAGAACGCGTCAGCGCGTCCCCGCCAGTGCCGGCTTCTTAGCGCTCGCCAGTTCACCCTTCACTTCCGCGATAAGCTTTTCCAGCAACTAGACCTCCTTCCCAATCTGAGCGACTTCTTACTGAGTTTTGCCGCAGCAGTGTTTGAATTTTTTTCCGCTTCCGCAAGGGCACGAATCGTTGCGACCAATCTTGACGCCCGATTTCTTGCCGGATTTACCAGAGTTTAAATTGACGGTGCCACCCGAGCTATTTTGAATTACCACGGAGTTAATGACCTGTTCAGCGGTAACAGACTGCTTCGGCTCAGACTTTTCAGCCTTCAAAAGCAATGCTATAAGGGCAACGAGGAGTGAGAGAAACGCGTAAAGCTCGGCCCTTGTCTTAGGCAGAGCTTCGGCGAGATGAGAAAGTTCAGGGAGATCCTTCTTTACGTCGCTCCTGACGGTTTCAGCGACGGCGTTCGTCTGCTTTGCTCGCAAAACTATCGCAGCGAGTTTCTTGAGATGACCAATCGTGATGCCCGGCCCCGAGAGAAGTCGGATTGAATTATCGATGAATTCGTAGCTTCCGTCCGGCACTTTCCCCATACCACCACACTTAGGGCATGGACCCATGCCTACGTCGGTGAACGTTACGCGGGCATTTCCCCCGATAAGATGCGCGGCGACAAAGAATTCACCACACCGTTGGCAGACTACTGGAATCTTCGCCATGAGTTTTATCGGGTGTTTATTGTGACAAGCCTGCGATCACACGCGCCATCAAATTTCCACCATCGCCGGCTTCTTCGCGCCCGCCAGTTCACCCTTCACGTCTGCGATGAGCTTCTCCAGCCGCTTGCCGTATTCCACAAAGTTCTCGCGCGTCGCGTCGTCACTCGTGGCCTTCGCGTGCGTGTCGTGGAAGACGACGACCATGTGCGGCTCGATGCTGATGCCGGCGTCGTAACCGCGCGCGAAGGCGTCCTTGAGGATGTCGCGCACGCGGCCCACGCCTTCGCCGGGCCAGTTGTAGTCGGCGTCGTTCTTGGCCGGATTCCACGTCGCGTCCTTGATGTGGATGTGCGCGGTGTGGTCGCGGACGTGCGCCCAGAATTCAAACGGGTCCTGTCGCTGCCACGGCGCGGGGCCGCGGCGGTCGAAGTTGAAGATGGGATTGGCGGTGTCGAAGACCCACTTGAGGCCGGGCACCTTCTCAATCATCTCCAGCGCGTGCTGCCAGCTCATGCCGCCGTAGTTCATGCAGTTCTCGTGGACGGGCGTGATGCCGGCGTCGCGGAACATCTTCACCACCTCGCCCACGCGCTCGAACACGACGGGCGGTGTCACCGCGTCGGTGTCCTTGGGCTTGAAGCTCATGATGCGGACAAATTTGGCGCCCGCCTTTTGCATCCGCGGAATGGCGCGCTTAACCTCGGCGGCGGTCACGTCGAAGGGCGTCTCGGTGTTCTTTGCCCAGTTCATGATGGTGGAGCCGAAGCAATAAACTCCGAGGCCGTTCTCCTTGAGCTTCGCGCACGCGAGGTCAAACGCCGCGTCGGGGATGTCGTGGAAGTTGGCCTTGGGATGGCCCGGCACTTCCACGCCGCGCATTTCGATGAATTTCCAGTTGAGTTGTTTGGCGGCCTGGATTTGGGAAGCGAGGCTGCTGCCCGCTTCGTCGCCGATGCCCATGAGTTGCATAGTCAGAGTCTGGTTGAGGTTAACCACGAATGGACACGAATGAACACGAATTCTGAAAAGGACGACGCGAATTTCGCGAATTGCCGCGAATGAAACCTGCATTTCGCGTTAATTCGCGCAATTCGCGTCCAAATCCTTCGTGTCCATTCGTGTTCATTCGTGGTTCAAGAAATTAGCGCCGGAACGACTTCGTGAAATCATCCGTCTGCACCGCCACGACTTTCTTCTCGTGATTCGAGTTGGCGATGAGTTCGTTGAGCTTGTTCTCCCACGCCTTGCTGTCCATCGGCACCTCAACGGTCTGGCCGATGAGCGAGGAGTAAAGCAGCACGTTGGCGAGTTCGACCGAGCCCATGCCCTCGTAGCCGGGTGCGATGAGTGGCGTGCCATCGAGAATGGAGTCCACGAAGTTTTGCATTAGCGTCGCGTGGGCGTTCGCGGCGTTCTCGAACGGGATGTCCACGTTCCACACGTCGGGCTTGGCGAACCCGCTTTTCACGGTCTTGCTGAACTCAATCATGTCCGCGTCGTTGCGCGTGAAGGAGAGCTTGTTATTTTCCAGCACCAGCTTGCCGCGGGTGCCGCAGAGTTCGAGACGATTGCTGCCGGGTGCCTCGCCGGTGGAGGAAATGAAGATGCCCGTCGCGCCGTTGGCCCATTCCATGTAGCAGTTCACGTTGTCCGCAAAGCCACTGGAGCATGTCGAGCTGGTGGAGGCATTGGTTGAGCAGCACGCCGCCGCCCTCGCCCTTCCACGTCGCGCGCCAGCCGCCGCTCGCGTAGTAGGCCTCGGTGCGGAACCAGTCGGTGATGATCCAGTTGATGCGGACAATCTTGCCGAGGTCCTCCGCGATGAGCTTGCGAATCTTCAGATAGCGCGGCTCGACGCGCATCTGGAACATCCCGGCGAAAACCTGCTTCGGATGCTCCTTCGCCACGGCGAACAACCGCTCCGCGTCCGCCTTGTGCGCGGAGATGGGCTTCTCGATCATCGTGTGCAGGCCGTTCTTCAACGCGTCAATGCCGAGCGTCGTGTGCAGAAAATGCGGCGTGGCGACGACGATGGCGTCAATCTTGCCGGAGCGGATCATCTCATCGCATTTTTCGAAAGTCGGAATGCCCTTCGCCTTGAACGCTTCGAGGTTCGGCGCGAACGCATCGCTCACGGCGGCGAGTTCGCAGCGGGAGATTTTTTTATCCAGCAGGTAGCTGGTATGGAACTTGCCGATGTTGCCGAGGCCGACGATGCCGAGACGGACTTGTTTCATGGGGGAGTAAGGAGTGATGAGTAATGCGTAATGAT
>JACQFS010000084.1 GCA_016199935.1 Verrucomicrobiota bacterium | reverse complement strand
GTCTGTGGCGTTACTCCCGCCGTCTGTGGCGTTACTCCCGCCGTCTGTGGGGCCGCAACTGCCGTCTGTGGGGCCGCAACTGCCGTCTGTGGGGCCGCAACTGCCGTCTGTGGGGCTGGAAACGGGGCTTCCGGTGCTGGAAACGGTCGGCTTGCAAGCTCTTTCCGTTCCGCCGGCCGCGCCAGAGCCTCCGCGAGCGTCCCACTTGAACCACGGAGGCACGGAGACACGGAGCGTGGAAGCGGCAAGGTAGGGCCCGCTGTCCTCAGCGGGCTGCGGAGGAACCGGGCGCGTGCGGAGGTTAGGTAGGGCCGACCCGCCGGGTCGGCCCCGCCCGCGTTCAGCGGGCGGAATGGGAGCCGTCGCCTGACGCTTCGCTCGGCGACGGGGTCGGCGCAGCGCGCCATCCCTACCTCGGCTGCGGACGGTCCGCGGCGCGGTGAGGACAGCGCGCCCCACCATTTCCTCTCCGTGCCTCCGCGTCTCCGTGGTTAAAACCTGTCCCCCGCCGGCCCGCTACTTCTTCTCCTTGCCCTTCGCGAGCACCGCCTGCGCGTGGCGGGCGTAGTGGCCGCGGAGATCCTTCGCGTATTGGCGGAGGATGCTTTCGCCGAGGCCGTCCACGTCGCCGCTGTGGTAGAGCGCACGGGTCTGCTTCCCCTCATTTTATTTGCGCGGGTCGCGCGCGAGGATTACGATGCCGGCAAGTCTGGCAACACCCAACCTGCGAATGCCATGAACACCCTTTGCCATTCCGCCCATCGCCGCCCGCCCCTGCTTTCCCTGTTGCTGCTCGCCGCCGCCCTCGGCCTGCCCGCCGTCTCGGACGGCGCGCAACCGGTCCAGGACGGGGAGACGAACTCGATTAACAACGCCTTTGTCTTCTACACCAACACCGTGTTCGTGGGTAGCAACGGCTCCTTCACGCTGCTCATCCTGACCAACAATGCAACCGTCACCAACGTGGGCAACCTGGTCATCGGCGAAAACACCGGGGCGAACTCGAACACCGTGAGCGTCGGCACGCTCTGCACCTGGGGGATTTCCAACAACCTCTACGTCGGCAGCAACGGCTCGTTCAATCGGCTGATCATCACCAATATTGGGACCTTCGCCAGCGTTTACAGCCGCATCGCGCGCGTGGGCACCGCCACCAACAGCAGCAACAACCAGGTCATCGTCACCGGCGCGGGCGCGTTGTGGAGCAATTCCGTCAACACCATCATCGGCGACCAGGGCAGCGGCAACATGGTGATCGTGAACAACGGCGCCGATGTGCAGACCGCCAGCGGCGACATCGGCAACAACACCTCGAGCGACCGCAACCAGTTGATCGTGGACGGCAGCGGCTCGACGTTCACCAGCGCGGCGAACCTGCTGGTGGGAAACTTCGGAAGTTCCAACCTGCTGCTGGTCACCAACGGCGCGCGCGTGTCCGACGACAAGGGCGAACTCGGCGCCGGTTCGCCCGGCAGCAACAACACCGCAATCGTCACCGGCGTGGGTTCGCTCTGGACCAATCGCGACGAACTGGACGTGGGCCTCGCCGCCGGCGGCCAGACGCTGCTGGTGAGCAACAGCGGGACGGTCTTTGCCAGCAACGCCATCATCCTCGGCGTCAACTCCGGCGTCCTGAGCAACGTGCTGACTGTGGCGGGCGGCAATGTCACCGTGACCAACGCCGCGCGCACCGGCGCGCTCATCGTCGGCCAGGACGGCGGCGGGACGCTCAACTTCAACGGCGGCACGATCACGGCGAACCAGTTCTTTGTCACCAACAACGGTGTGGGTTTCACCAACTCGGTGTTCAACTTCGCGGCGGGCACGTTGACGATCAACAACGGCTCGCAGATTTCCGCGACGGCGGGAGTGGCGAATCTCCGCATCGGCACGGCGACCAACCAGACGGCGACGCTGAACCTGCTCGGCGGGACCAACGCGTGGGCGACCGACCAGACGCTCTTCGCCGTCAGCAACGGCAGTCGCGCGCTGATCACCGTCAGCGGGACCGGCACGCTCTGGTCGAACACCACCGGTGTCCTTTCGTTGGGCGGCGCGGGCAGCAGCGGCAGCCAGTTGTCCGTGCTCAGCGGGGCGGACGTCAAGACCGGGACGGGCGTCTCGAATTATATCTTCTCCCTGTGGATCGGGCTTCCATCCAGTTCCAGCAACTCGGTGTTGATCTCCGGCAGCGGCAGCACGTGGTCGAATTTCGGGTTGGGGTTGGTGGACATCGGCATCGACAACACCTTCGGCAATTCATTGGTGATCTCCAATGGAGCGAGTGCGAACTGGGATTATGAGGTGAACCTTGGCCAATACAGCGGTGCCTCGAACAATACGCTCGTCGTGACCGGCACGGGTTCCGTTCTCCGGCACGGCTCCTTCGGGGAGGGCGGTTCGCAGAATCTGTTGCTGATCTCCAACAGCGCGGATGTCTTTGGCTCCTCCGCCGGCATTGGCGGAACCAGCAATCGCGCCATCCTCACCGGTTCGGGGTCCACGTGGACGATCACCAACGATCTGAACTTGGGCGAGACTGGCAACCTGTTCATCACGTCCAACGGCGCCGCATTGTTCGTCAGCAACGTCACGTTCACCACCAGCGGGTCCAACTTCACCGTGATTGTCACCGACCCCAACACGCAGTGGAATGTCTCCAACGCCATTACGATGTCCGAACCGGTGAACGCCCTGCTGCTCATTTCCAATGGCGCGGTGGTGCGCAGTCGCTCCGCTTCCGTCAGCGGTGACTTCAACCAGATCATCGTCACCGGCGCCAACTCGGTCTGGACCAATTCCCAATCCCTGACCATCCCCAATTATGGCACCAGCAATCAGGTGTCGGTGTTGGCCGGCGGGCAACTTTATTGCTCGAACGCCAACGTCGGTTTGAATGGAACGCCCGGCGGCAGTTTCGTGCTGATCAGCGGCCCCGGCTCGCGCTGGTTCAATCAAGGACAGCTTTTGGTCGCGAGTTTAAGCTCCGGCTGCCAGGTGACCGTGTCCAATGAGGGCGGCATGTTCAGCACTTCAGGCACCATCGGTAGTGGAATTTCTTCTGGCGGTCTCGGGGCCAGCAACTCCGTGATGGTGACCGGGACCAATTCCTTCTGGACCAACACCGGCCCGCTCACCATCGGCGCCAGTGGCGCGGCCAACCGGGTGACCGTGGACAACGGCGCGCGCCTGCTCAGCTTCGACGCCATCGTCGGCCGATTCAGCAACGGCAACAACAACGCCGCGCTAATTCTCAACACCAGCCGCTGGGATGTCTTGGGCACGCTCGACGTCGGCCAGACCGGCGCGGTCAATCAACTCGTCGTCAGCAACGCGGCCACGGTCCTCATCAGCAACGCGCTGTCCGTCGGCTCGGGCACCAACTCGTCAAACAATCAGGTCGTGATCTTTGGCGGTTCGGTGGTGACCAATGGCGGCACCGCGCTCATCGGCGCAAGTTCCAACGCTAACGCGAACACGGTCATAGTTTCCGGGCCTGGCTCCAGTTGTCGGGCGCAGGCCAATCTCCAGGTCGGAAGCTCCGGAAGCTTCAACCGGTTGGTCGTCAGCAACGGCGCGCTCGTGCAGGCGCTGACGGGCAGCAGTTCCATCGGCCTGTTCGCCGGAAGCAGCAACAACGAGGCGGTCGTCACGGACGCCGGCTCGCTCTGGAGCAATGCGATCAACCTGATCGTCGGCAACTTCGGCAGCGGCAACCGGCTGGTCGTGAGCAACGGCGGCACCGTCGTCATGGCGAGCAACGTGTTTCTCGGCCTCAACGCCGGTTCGACCAACAACCGCCTCATCGTGGACGGCGGCACGCTGCGCGTGACCAACTCTTCCAACAACGGCACGCTCGAAGTGGATCGCGGCACCAACGTGCTCAACGGCGGTTTGATCGAAGTGGACCGGCTGCTCGTCGCCAACACGCTCGGCGCTTTCGAGTTCAACGGCGGCACGCTCATCACCGAAGCCACCACCAACAACAACGGCCGCCTCTTCACCGTCGGCAACGGCACCAGCGCGGCGACGCTCCGGTTGAACGGCGGCACGCACGTCTTCTCGAACAACCTCGTGATCGCGAGCAATGCCGCGCTCATCGGCACCGGCACGATCCTCGGCACCGTGACCAACTTCGGCAGCATGAGTGCCGGCATGTCTCCCGGCAGCCTCACCATCAACGGCAACCTGCGCCTTCAGCCCTCGGCCGGCATGACCTTCGAGATCGGTGGGCTCCTCGCCACCAATCAATACGACCAGGTCACCGTCACCAACTTCGTCGAGTTCGCCGGCACGCTCTCGCTCACGCTCATCAACAATTACCTGCCGAACCCGGGCGACACGTTCACCTTGATGCAGTTCGCCACTTCCAGTCGTGATCGGCGCGGTGCATTATGTGGACAGCGATGGCGACGGCCAGGGCGACTTGCAGGAACAGGCCGCCGGCACCGACCCGAACAATCCGGCGAGCTACCTCGAAATGGTCTCGATCGCGGAGGATTTTCTCCACCGCATCGTCCTCCAGTTCCAAAGCGTCAGCGGGAAAAGCTATCAGGTGGAATACTCGAACGATCTCGTGGCTTGGCCGGCGGTGATCGGTCCCTTCTTCACCAATCCTTCCGCCGGCATCACCCAGTGGGTGGACGACGGCACGCTCACCGGCGGGCTGCCGGGGGTGAAGCGCTTCTATCGCGTGCGGCTGGTGCCGTGAACAGTGGGCTGGAAACCCGCCCTACTTCTTTTCCTTGCCCTTCGCCAGCACCGCCTGCGCGTGGCGGGCGTAGTGGCCGCGGAGGTCCTTGGAGTATTGGCGGAGGATGCTTTCGCCGAGGCCATCCACGTCGCCGCAGTGGTAGAGCGCGCGGGCGAGGCCGATCTCGATCAGCTCGTGCTGGCGCGTAAGCGTGTCGGTGCCGCTCTTGGGCACGTCCTCAATGGCGTCGTCAATCTTCGTCAGCGCGTGGCCCATGATGCCGGGCTTCTGCAAGATGGCCACGAGCGGCTTGGCGGCGGCAGGATCGGCGAGCGTCTCCAGCGCCATCGCCACGGCGCGGTAGTGGGAGAACTCGCTCTCCGGCGTGAGCGCGGCGGCCTTGTTGAGGATGACGGGCGTGGCGCGCCGGTCGCCGGTGCGGCCGAGCGCGATGACGAGGCTGTCGAGCGGGCTGAGGCTGGAACCAAACTGCCCCATCGCCTTGAACTTCCAGCCCTCGTCCCACTTGGGCGCGGCGGCGACTTCCTTGAGCAACACCTCGGCGCCCGCGTTGTCGCCGAGCATCCCGAGGATGTGCGCGTAGGCGAGTTCATTGTGCGTCTCGCCGGAGCCTTTGAGCGCGTCGCGCAGGAGCGGCTTGGCGGCGTCGGGCGCGGTAAGCAGGACTTCCAGCCCTTCGTAATTCTTGCCAAGCTGCGCGACGGCCTGCGCGAGCTTCTCCTTCGGGAAGGGGAGCGAGTCTTTGTCCGTGAGCACGCTGTCGTCGAGGTTGCCCTTGGCGACGAGATGTTTCTGCAACGCCTTCACGTCGAGCGAGCGCGTGGACGCGTCGGTCTTGGCGAGCATCGCGCCGGCGGTGCCCGCGGCGTAGCCTTGGTTCTGGATGTCGGGCTGCATGCGGATGAACGGCAGCGTGTCGCGGTGCGCGCTCACGCCGAGGCCGGTGACGAGGATGCCATCCAGCCCGCGCGGCAGCAGCGCACGATACGGCATGTCGAGGAAGTAGTCGTGCTTGTCCGGCGCGCGCAGCATGAAGAGCGGGTGGATGGTGTAGCCGTGCGTGTCGTAGTTGCTCTTCGCGCGCACCACGGTGTCGGGCCACTTGCGGTCATTGAGGCCGTCGAGCGGCGAAAGCTCCACGTCGCCGATGATGCGGCGGCGCTCGCGCGTATCAATCAACTGCCCGAGGTCGTAGGCGTTCTTGTATTTCTCGCGGCCCATCACAAACGCGCGCCAGATGTCGAAGATGTCCGTCTCATCCACGTAGGTGTAGTCGGTGTTGAGGTAGCGGCCGGCGAGATTGCGCGGCGGCAGGCCGGTGCCCTGCTGGGAAATTTCCGCCTCGGTCGTGTAGGTGCATTCCGCGCCCGCGGCGGCGGCCACTTCGGCGTTGCCGGTGGAATCCACGACCACCTTCGCGAGCACCACGCCGCGACCATGCGGCGTGGCGACCACCGCGCCGCGCACGCGACCGCCCTCGACATAAGCGCCCGCGCCGAGCACGCCGAACCACACGTCCACGCCGGCCTTGCGGCACGCCTGCCGATACCACTCGGCCTTCGTGTCGGGAATCCACGAGCCTTTCTTCATGTCCTTGTCCTGAACGCCGAGCGCGGCCACGCCGTCGTCAATCTCGCTCGTGAAGCCCACGCGGTTGCCGTGGTAGTAGCTGCTGATGAAACCCGCCGTGCCCACGCCGCCGAGCACGTGCAGATACTCGACGAGCAACGTCTTCGCGCCGCCGCGCCCCGCGCCGATGGCCGCGGGCGCGCCGCCCGTGCCGCCGCCGATGACGACCACGTCGTATTCGCCGATGATGGGCACGGTGCGCTTGGCGGAGGGAACGGTCTTGGCCTTCGCGGTGCGCGCGCTCTTGTCATTGGCCACCTCGCCGACGTCGCCGCTCGCGCTGACGACCGCGCCGCTCTCGCTGGAGAGAACGCGCACGCCCTGCGGCTTGCCCGCGGCCTTCGCCATCTCCGCCGCCGCGCCGCCGATGCGCGTGCCGAGCTCGATGAAGTTCACCGGGCGCAGCAACGCCGCCGCCGCCTCGCGCGAAACATCCGCGCTGCCCCCAAGCACGAACAGCCCGTCCACTTTCGCCGGACGAAACGCATCGAGCGCAATCTTCTCCACGCCCGGCCACGCGCCGGTGTGCGACGCGCGGCCGCGCATCGTGTCGGGCGGGAGTTGGAAGAGCGCCTCCGACCAGTCCACCGCCTCCTTCGTCCACGTCCAGTCGCGCGCGAGCTGCTCGGCGTTCGCGAACGAACCCCAGCCCGCGTCCTTCATCGGCACGCGCAGCGCGTATTGGTGGACCGTGTGCACCACGCCCTTCGTGTCCATCACCGTGACGGGCGTGGCGGCGGCGCGGAGGGACACCTCATCGCGCTTCGCGGCCTCGCCGCCCAGCACGTTGCGCTCGAAAGTCTGCGTGCCCGTCGGATACGCGGCGAACTCCGCCTTCGCGAGCCGCGCGACGATACCGCGCTCCGTCGCATCAATGATCACCTTCGCGATGACCGCCTGCCGCCCGGAGCGGTTCGCCATCACGATGCCCGCGGGCCGGCCGTTCGCGTCCACGAGCACGTCCGTCGGGTAGCAGCCGAAGAGGAACGGCACCTTCGCCTTGATGAGCGCCTGGTCGAGCGCGCGCTTCACCTGCAACGGCGTCACCACCGCGCCCGCTTTCGCCACCGGCTCCACTTTCGCGTCCGCCTCGACGACAACCTCGGCAAGCAGCAGGCGCTTCGAGTCCTTTGCGCCTTTCACTTCCAGTTTCAAATAGCGCGCCTTCGCCGTGACCTCCATCGGCAAATCCTTTGCGGCGCCCTCGGCGTTTTCCGAAAGCTCGCTGTTTTCAAAAGTGCCCGCCGCCTTCCACGCCTTCCCGTCGTCGCTCGTCGCGAGGATCACCTTGCCGACCTCGAAATCCGTCGGGCGCTGGTAGGAGAGCAGGTGGATTTTCTTGAAGGCCTGCGCCGTGCCGAGATCGAGCGTGAGTGTCACGTCCTCGGTGTATTGCACGCTCTCGTGCGCGGCGTCGCCCCACTTCTTGTCGCTCAACTTCGACGGCGGCGTGGTGTCCGCGTGTCCGCTCCACGGCTTCACGTTGGCGGAGTAAGTGAAGGGCAGGCTCGGCGGCAGCTTGCGCTCGACCGTGAGCAACACCTCGCGAGCGAGATCGCTCACCGGCGATTCGCCCGGCTCCGTCCACAGCCGGTAGGTCGCGCATAAGTCCTCGCCCAGATACGACCGCGGTGCCGCGAGGAAAACTTTCGCCCCGCGCTTCGCCGCCTCCACCGCCGCCGCGACGCCGGCGGAACTGCCGCCGACCACGACGACATCCACCTCCTGCGCGATGGGAATCTGCCGCGCGGACTCGACGACATCCTTGGCGGAAAGGACGGCGGGCAAAACCAGTGCAAACGCGACGGTGACGACGGCAGTGCGGAATGGAGAAAATGTTTTCACGCGGCGAGTGTAGCGAGGGCAGGGGAGGATGGGAAAGATTCTTCCGGCGGCGCATTTTTTGATTTGACCTCTGTCCCGCGCGGCAGATGATGACCTCGAACCCAAGCCCCCCACCGGCGACACTCAAAACACTCCACACGAAAGGGACAACCGTATGGCGCAGATCGAATACTGGATCCAAATCGAGAACCACCCGTGGGACGCGTGTCCGAACGGAATTGACCGCATGACCGGGACGCCTTTGGGCCCAACGGTGACCAAAAACCTCAAATCACCGGCCACGAACGCCGTGCAAGTGGACCGGCCGGTGGAGATGTTCCGTCCGCTCCCGGCCGACGCGCTGATTTATCGGCGATACAAACCGCCCGTCAATCCCGCCAATCCGGTTGATGCCTGGACGGTGCCCGATGACCGGAAGGTCAACCCGTGGGACATCAACGAACCTGACCCGACCGACGCGGGCACGATGGGCACGATTCCGGGCCCGGTGATAGAGTGCAACGTGGGGGACAGTGTCGTGGTGCATTTCCGGAACGCGGACACGCGCACCCAAATGGTGATGCATCCCGCAGTCACACACACGGAGACGCAAACGGTGTGGGTGACAAAGGTGATAAAAGTGTTGGTCGGTTGGATCTGGTGGCCTCCCTGGCCTCGCTGGCTTCCTCCATTTCGTAATCGCAGGCCCCTCTACAAAGATCAAACCATTCTGGAACCTGAAACCCAGACGGTCGTCGTCGTGGACACGCCAGAAATGCCGCCCACGGAAGAGCCGATGCCCATTGAGCACCGCCTGCACTCGATGCACACGCACGGGTTTGTGTTCGATGCGAGATTTGACGGTGCGTATCCACTTTCACCACAGGACACGGGGCAGGCCGTGCCGCCAATTGGGACGGTGGAAGGGGACGCGTGGCGGAAGGTTCCCAACTTTGTTGAAGGCCAGTCCAAGCAGGGGGATCGCGTTCCGCCGGGCGGCACGTTCACTTATCAATGGAAGACCATTGGCTGGCCGACGACCTCCGGGGTCTGGCTTTACCATGACCATTCCATCTGCGACATGGACAACGTGAACCAGGGCGCGATTGGAACAGTGGTGATCCACAATCCTGCGGACGTCACGGCGCAACGGGACGTGGATATCCGGCCACAGCAAGACCCCATCACTGGCAACGCTCTGGTTGATCCCGCCACTGCCAAGCTGTTCCCCATTCTGCCCGGCGGCTTGCCGAACGGCTCGCCGATTGACAATGCGGACCCCACCACACCGGTTTATCGCACGCCGAAAGACAAGGCGCTCTACCTTCAGCTCTACCATCAACTGACCGGTGTCCAAGGCATGAGCATCAATGGGCGGACGTTTCTGGGCAACACGCCGACATTGATCGCGGGCCGGCAAACCTTGATGCGCTTTGGCATCGTCGGCATGGGCAGCGACTTCCACACATTCCACATTCACGGGCACCGATGGTTGATCCCCGGCCCGTCGAGCACGAAGCCCGCTGTCACGGTTCAGAATGCGCCGTTGCCGCAGAACCTCGCCCTTACCGACCCCGACACCGTGCTGCAGTTTGGCAGCTCTCCCATTGCCTCTCTAAACGTCTCGCCCTCGGCAGTCTCCCAATTCGAGGACACGAAAATCTTCGGCCCGGCCAATTCGTTTGCGTTCACCATCAAGGAAGGCTCCAGCTTCATGCGCGCCGAGCCGCCCGTCGGCGAGTGGCACATGCACTGCCACGTGCTCCAGCACATGATGACGGGCATGATGGGATCCCTGCTCGTCGTGGACGAAGGGTCGGCCGTTCCGCGACCGCTGGACAAAGACGGCCAACCCTTGCCGTTGAAGGTGATCAACGGCCGCCCGGTGGCGGAACTGCCCGTGGGTGTGCCGTGCCCTCCTGAGATGCCGGGTGGTGGCGGAATGCCTCCGATGGGCGGCGATGCGCCGATGACAGCGATGGTCAAAAGCGCGGGTTCCGGCTCCACGCTCCACTGGGAAGACGGTGTGAGCGGCAATGGCGACACCACGATCAAAGTCGGGGGCACCGTAACCTGGGATGTGACCATCAGTCCGCCCCACACGATTGCCAGTCTTGGACCGCCATCCTTCGCCGATGTCACTGCGGCACCGTGGCAGCAAACCTTTCCGGTTGCCGGTGATTATCCGTATCAATGCGGGATCCACGGTGGCGTTCCGAACACCAAAACCGGTATGTGGGGAATTATCCACGTGAAAGCGTAAGGCACCGAGCAGCCATTCTCGCCGGCAACGCCGAACTCACTCATTCGGAATTGACCGCCGCTCAGGCGAGTGCGTCGCGGCAGAACTTGAGCGCGCGCGCGATCTCGGTCATGCGGTCCGAGCCTTCGGGCACCTTGTATTCGAATTCGATCGTGCCCTGGAAATTCCACTTGTTGTCGCGCATCAGCCGCAGCACTTCCGCGATCGGCGTGTCGCCCTCGCCGAACGGGGTGTTCGGTCCGTTGTTGAGCTTGCGGTCCTTGAGGTGCACGTGCGTGACGCGGTCGTGATATTTTTTGAGGAAGGGCACGGGCGAAGTGTTGTTGCCCGCGACGAAATGTCCGAGGTCCACGTTCGCACCGTTGTATTTCGCGAGCGCAAACGCCTCCTCCCAATGCTCCGGCTTCGTGGTGGCGTGGCCGTGATAGCCGACCATCAGCTTGTGCTTGTCGGCGAACTGCCCGACGCGCTTCAGCTCCGCTCCCTCGTGGGAAATTTCCGAGGAGATCGCGCGACCGCCGAGCGCCTTGGCGAGCGTGAAGGCGTAATCCAGCTCGTCGTCCGACATCTTGAAGATGCCGTCCACCTTCACGATTTCGATCAGCACGCCGGCGTTCTCCCACTTGGCGCGGAAGTCCTTCACGCGCGACATCGGGGCGGATTTGCGCCAGGCGCGGACCTTTTCCGCTTTCTTCGCGGTCGCGTCCTTCGCCTCGCCTTTCTTGGCCGCGATCAACTCCGCCCCCAGGCCGAGGAACGCCTCCACCGGCTGCGTGCGCAACTCCACGCCGCTCACGCCGAGTTTCACGCAGGCGTCGAGGACTTCGTCGGCGTCCATCGTCTTGCCGCCAAAACTGTAGGGCACGTTCAGGCCGAGCTGCACGCCGGCGACCTTCGAGTTGGGTTTGGCCGCGGCGCCGAGGCGGGCCGGCAACGACAATAGCGCGGCCGCTGGCAGGGCGCTCAAGGCCAGCTTCGTGAAGTTACGGCGGGTGTAGGAGTTGTTCATGGTGAAAAAAGTTTTGCTGGTTTGAAATTACTTCGCGGCTTCGGCGTTCCACACCTTGATGTCGTCGAAGAAGCCGCTCTGGCCCGCGACGCCGAGTTCGATCTTGGACTTCGTCGCGTGGCCGATGCCGGGGGACTTGAGGTAGCCGACTGCCTTGCCATCAATGCTCGCACGCATCTCGTCGCCGACGGTCTCGACGGTGAAGACATACCATTTGCCCGCCTCGAGCTTCGCGGGGAACCTCGCGCTCTTGCCGATCATCCGCTTGGCGGCCTCGGCTTTCTTGGCCGGGTCATTCTTCATCACCTTGATCTCTTCGTTCTGGCTGCCCTCGCGTTCGTCCATGATGGTGACGCCGGTGAGGCCGACGCGGGCGCGGCAGAGGTGACCGTAATGCGAGCCGGTGTATTTGCGGTCGTCGAACTCCACGTCCACCATCGTCGCGCCGTCGAGTTTGATCTTCACCTCCACGACGCTGTCCTTCGTCGGCAACTCCAGGCCAAACACCGCGGCGTGGGCGGTGATGACGGACTTGCCATCCTTCGACGGCGTGTCCTTCACGCGGGTCTGCGTGCCTTTGAGCATGCCGTTTTCGAAAGTGAACGTGTCCACAACGCGATGCCAGCGCTTGTCGTGCTCGGTGCCTTTGAAGTCGTCGGAGAAAAGGAGTTCCTTCTTCTTGGCGATCGGGCCGGCTGGAATGATGGGCAGCATCGCCGGTTGCGCGGCGAAAGCGGCGGCGGTGAGGAGGAAAGTGAGGGCGAGGAGTGGGCGTGTTTTCATTTTCGGTTCGGCGATGCTAGTGAGTTGGGCGAGCAACGCAAGGGCAGAGCGGCGACGGCCGGGTG
>JACQFS010000083.1 GCA_016199935.1 Verrucomicrobiota bacterium | reverse complement strand
CGTCTCGAAAAGGTTGTGGTCGGAGTTCAGCCCGAGCGCGGGGTCGAAGGCAAAGTAGCGGTGGCCCAGGGAGAGGCTCCAGTCGGTCGCGGGCTGGAGGTAGATGAAGTGGTTGGCTTCCTTGATGCGGTTCTCGCTGATGTTCGCGCGGATCTCGGAGTTGAGCGTGAGCCACGAGCGCGGGCGGAGGTCGAGATCGGAAAAGGAATCGCCCCAGGTGCGCTGGCCCACGCGCGGCTGGAGTCGCCAGTCGGTGAAGGCGTTCCAGTCCACGACATTCTCGATCTGGCCATCGCGGTGGGTCTGGATTTTGTTGCGCAGGCCGAAGCGCATGGTGCTTTGCGAATCAATGGAGTCGATGGAGTTGTAGCCGGGGAAATCAATCGGCAGCGGGCGGACGCTGGGGAGTTCGCCGTCGAACTGCGGGAGCTGCGGCGGGAGCTTGGTGGGCGAGGGGACGTAGATGTAATTGACGCCCGGCTCGACGATGTGGCGGATGCCGTCGATCTGGAAGAAGCCGTTGGTGGCGGTGGGCCAGGTGCGCGAGGCCTTGGTGGAAAGTTCGGCGCCGGTGTCGAACACCCAGCGGTTGGCCTCCATCTGCGTGGTGCCGAAGCCGGTGGTCTCCGAGTAGTGCGTGTAGCGTCCGCCGGCGCGCGGGGTGAGATTGAGCCAGCCGAAATAATTCATCGGGAGCAGCAGCTCCTGGTGCGAGTCGGCGCGCCACGCCTCGAAGTCGGCGAAGTTGGTGGCGAAGTTGTGGCGATACCAGCCGAGGGAGGTCTCGCTCTCGTAGTAGAAGGGCGAGATGCCGAGCTGCTGGCGCGCGCCGGTGAAGCGCACCTCGGGGAGGCGCTCGACGGTCTCGGAGAAGGAGTTGATCTGCGGCTGGGCGTAGAAGTTGAGGCTGAAGTTGGACCAGAGCTTCTGCACCTCGAGAAAGGACGCCGGCTGGAGGTTCTTCTGATATTCGCCTTCAAAGAAGTCGCGGATGATCTGCGGGTCGCGCTGGTAGTTGACGCCGACCTTGGCGGTGAAGTTGGTGGCGAGGTCAATGTCGTGGTTCAGCTTGAAGCGGTCGCGATTTTTCCGGATCGGATCGGCGCCGAAGATGTTCGTGCCGGGCGCGAGGTCGTGCGTGTAGTAATACTCGACGCGCCCCTGGCCGGCGGAGCCGAGGTCGTAATCGGCGCCGAGCCCGAGGCCGACGCCGCGCTTGATGCGCTCGTCGAGGTGGAAATCGGTCGAGAGATTCGTGCTCCAGTAGGAGTTGAGCGTGGTGAGGAGGAAGGGGCCGTAGGTGCTGCGGTAACCGGGCGTGAACTCGAAGTTGTTCGCGTGCCGGCCGAGGTGGCGGCGCAGGCGCGGGTAGTAAAACACCGGGACGTTGCCGAGGTAGAGCACGGCGTCCTCGATATCAATGTAGTCATTCGGGACGATCGTCATGCGCTTGCCGCGGATGTAATAGCCGGGATTGGAAATGTCGTCGGTGGTGACGAGTGCGCCGGTGGCGGTGTAATAGTGATTCGTCGGATTGGCCGAGAGCCCCTTGCCTTGGGCGAGGTAGGGATTGGCGCCGGTGCGGAACTCCTCGCCCTCCATGTGGCGCGTCTTGAAGTTGAAGAGCAGATGTTCGCCGCGCCAGAGTTCCTTCTCGCGCTGGAGGAAGACGTGGCCGTAAGCCTGCACGTCGCCGGTCTCCTGGTTGAGCGTGGCCCAGTCCGCCGTGAGGAGCATCGCACCGTAATGCACGACCGCGCCGTTGGTGGCGGTGGCGAGGCCGGTGCGGGCGTCGTAGCTGACCTCGCCGCGGGGGGATTCGATTTCCCAGACGGGCTCGTTCGTCACGCTGGCGGCGCGCGCCGCCGCTGCGAGGCAAAGCAGCAGGGCAAGGAGCGGCAGGCGCGGTGACTTCATCCGCCGCGGAGCTAAACAGAAGCGCGGGGCGGATGCCAAGCGGCTTTTCCGGGCGGACGCTTTTGCGGTTGGGGCAGCGATTCGTAAAGTCGTCGCATTCGTGGCACTGTTCTTGCAATGAGACATGCCAGAAAGCGAAACCGCACGACGATGCATCCCAAATTGCTCATCACGCGTTGTGAACAGCCCGCCGGCCCGGCGAAGGCGGGGAAGCCGGTCGCGCTGTATCTGCTGGAGCTGCGGGCGGAACTTCACCGCAAGAGCGACACTCACAAGCCTTTCCACGGGGTGCCGGCCGGGCGGGATTTCCACGAAGTCGCCGCCTCTTCGGCAAAAAAAGTGCGCGATTGAACAGCGAGTGCGCTTGGCCGTCCCCGACGGATTCCCCTTCGTCTCCCTTTGTTTCCGTTTCCAAACTGTCCCGCCCCCCCAACGAAACTCAGGACATCCGTGCCCATCGCTGAGGCAAGGCAGAGCGCGAGCCGTCCCGGCTCGCAGCGGCCACGACGGCCGACCGAGGTTCGGAAGTTCTGAACGCCATCAACCTGCTCACGCGCTGCGGGCCGGGACGGCCCGCGCTCCGCCCCCTACGAGGTCACGATGCGCCGGCAAGGCGGCTCGGCTCATTCGCGGCTTTCCAATCCGCCTGCGTTCCCTAAACTCCGCGCATGAGTCTGCCTTTGACCGGCCAGTTTCCGGCGTATCGTCCGCGACGCCTGCGGCAGTCGGCGGCGCTGCGGCGATTGGTCGCCGAGACCTCCCTCAGCCGCCATCAACTCGTCCTCCCGCTCTTCGTCCGGCCGGGGCGCCGGCAACGCCGCGCGATCGGCGCGATGCCCGGCGTGTTCCAGCTTTCCGTGGATGAACTCCTCGTCGAGACCGAGCGCGCGGTGAGCGCCGGCGTTCCGGCCGTGCTTCTCTTTGGCATCCCGGAAAAAAAGGACGCGAAAGCCAGTGGTGCCCACGCGCGGACGGGCATCGTGCAACAGGCAGTGCGCGCATTGAAAAAGGAATTCCCCGAACTGCTCGTCATCACCGACGTGTGCCTGTGCGAATACATGAGCCACGGCCACTGCGGCGTGGTGCATCACGAGCCGGGTCGCGCGACGATTGCGAATGATCCCACGCTCAAGCTGCTCGCGCAAACCGCCGTGAGCCACGCCGAGGCCGGCGCGGACCTCGTTGCGCCAAGCGACATGATGGACGGCCGCGTGCGCGCCATCCGCGCCGCGCTCGACGCGAAGGGATTCTCCGACACGCCGATCATGTCGTATGCCGCGAAGTATTCCTCGGCGTTCTACGGACCCTTTCGCGAGGCGGCGGAGAGCGCGCCGAAGTTCGGCGACCGCCGCAGTTACCAGATGGATGCGGCGAATGCCGAAGAGGCGTTGCGCGAAGTGGCGCTCGATCTCGCCGAGGGCGCGGACATCGTGATGGTGAAGCCGGCGCTCGCGTATCTCGACATCATCCACCGCGTGAAGACCACGTTCGGCTACCCGACGGCGGCCTACTCGGTGAGCGCGGAGTATTCGATGATCAAGGCCGCGGCGGCGAAGGGTTGGATCGACGAGCGGGCGGTGACACTGGAGTCGTTGCTCGCGATGCGGCGCGCGGGCGCGGACATTTTGATCACCTACGCGGCGGTGGACGTGGCGAAGTGGCTGAAGAGTGAAGAGTGACGAGTAAGGAGTAATCCGTAAGGGGAACGGGAGGAACGGGACGCCGTCAGGAATTACGGATTACTTCTTACTCCTTACCGCCTCGCCCCTACATCTTCGTCAACGCCCACCCGAGTATCCCCAGCAGCGCCGCGATGGCCACGATGATCACCGCCCAGAAAATCTTGTTCGACCGGTTGCTCTTCTTCTTGAACACCTCCGTGCCCTGATTGATGGGCTTGTTGCCCACGTCGCCCTGGCCGAGCTTCACGCCCTGCTTCACGATCATCGTGTGGTCGAGTTGCGACTTCTTCGCCGCCGGAGTGGTGGGGGCGCCGGGCGACGACTCGCCGGTATCCAAACGGAGCTCGACCATGCCGAACTGGAGAATCTGCCCCGGCTTGAGGACGGCTTCCGTGATCGGGTCGCCGTTGATGAACGTTCCGTTCGTCGAGTTCAGGTCCTTGATCACCACGTCATTGCCCCGGAGGATGATCTCCGCGTGCTGGCTGGAGACCGACGGCTCATCAATCGTGAAGGCGTTCTCGTCCGTCCGCCCCACGCTGGTCTTCTCGACCTTCAGATCGTAGGTGCGGCCGGTAAATCCTTCACTCAGGAGCACGAGTCTTGGCATAGGCAACGGCGGGATTATCGTGAGCGACTAGTTCAAGTCAAACGGTTTCACGTGAGCCTCACTCGCTTTGCGTGAAATTCCCGCTTCAATGTTCCTTGACGAGTGCGCGGAACTCATCGAACAGCGGCGTCGAATCGTGCGGCCCCGGCGAGGCTTCGGGATGGTATTGGACGCAATAAATCGGCTTCGTCTTGTGCCGCATCCCCTCGACCGTCTGGTCGTTCAGGTTGATCCGGTTCACGGAAACGTCGGCAGGCAGCGACGCCGCGTCCACCGCGAAGCCGTGATTCTGCGACGTGATCTCCACCTTGCCGCTTTCCAAATCCTTCACCGGTTGGTTGCCGCCGCGATGGCCGAACTTGAGCTTGAAAGTTTTCCCGCCGAACGCCTGCCCGAGAATCTGATGCCCGAGACAGATGCCGAAGATCGGCACGCCGTGATCCACCAGCGCCTTCACCTCGCGCACGATGTATCCGAGCGCCGCCGGATCACCGGGACCGTTGGAAAGAAAAACTCCCGCCGGCTTGTGCTTGAGCGCGTCCGCCGCCGAGGCCGTCGCCGGCAGCACCTGCACCTTGAAACCCTTCTGCCGCAGCCGGCGCAGGATGTTGTATTTCATCCCGAAGTCGAACGCCACGATCGGGATGTCCGCCGGCGGCAGCGGCTCGCGCACATTGCGCGCGTCGGCCGGCTTCGCCGCGCCCGTGACGATTTTGAAATCCGCGCTCTCCCTGTCCTCCGCGTCCCACAGGAACGCCTCCCGGTGCGTGACCTCCTTCACGTAATCCACGCCCACGAGCCCCGGCCATTCCTTCGCGCGCTTCACCGCTTCCTCGGCCGGCATTTTTTCCGTGGTGAGAAAACCATTGAGCGCGCCGCGCACGCGCAGCTTCTTCGTCAACGCGCGCGTGTCCACGCCCTCGATGCCGGGGATGCCGTGCTGCGCCAGATAATCGCCGAGCGAACCATCCGCGCGCCAGTTGCTCACCACCGGCGAAAGTTCGCGGATCACGAACCCGCCGACGTGCGGCCGCCACGACTCCACGTCCTGCGAGTTGACGCCGTAATTGCCGATGAGCGGATACGTCATCGTCACGAGCTGGCCCTTGTAGGACGGGTCGGTGAGGATTTCCTGATAGCCGGTCATCGAGGTGTTGAAGCACACCTCGCCGCACGCGGAGGCTTGCGCGCCAAAGCCGCGTCCGTGAAACACCGAGCCATCTTCGAGGGCCAGAATCGCCGTCATAAAATTTTGCGGAGCGTAGAGCGCGAACCCGACGGGTCAAGATTCAATGCCGACAAAAAAGGCGCGGCCCTTGGTCGCCGCGTCGTCGTCCGTTTCAAGGTAGGGACGAGCCGCTGGCTCGTCCCCGTCGCCGAGCGCAGCGTCAGGCGACGGAACGGGGGCACACCGCAAGCCCTCGGCCGACGTTCCGCCCGCTGCCGAACGCGGGCGGGGACAACCCGGCGGGTTGTCCCTACCTTACCGCCGCTGCGCCAGCACGAGCGCGTTATACGCCGCGCGCATCAACTCCAGGTCCGCGAGCGTGGGCGG
>JACQFS010000074.1 GCA_016199935.1 Verrucomicrobiota bacterium | reverse complement strand
GTTTTGCCCGGATGTGGTTTCCGTGGAAGGGGATGTTTGTGTTCCTGCCGGAACCCGATTCCACCTTCAGCCTGTTTTCCGCCGCCGAGGGATTGCGGCTCTACGCGCTGGCGCAATTGTTCCTGTGCATCAACGCCACGACGATGATGACGCTCGCGTTCATGTTCGGCTGTTTCAACATGAAACCCGCCGCGGCCACGGTGCTCGCGCTCTCGCTCCTGCTCTTCAACCTCGTGATGGAAAGCATCCCGGCGTTTCAGCAATACCGGCAGTTCCTGCTCATCTACCACATGCGCGCATGGACCGTGGTCTTCGCCGAGCCGATCCAGTGGACGCGCGTCGGCGGCTCGCTGCTGGTGCTCGTGGCGTTCAACTTCACCTGTCTCGCGATTGGCGTGACCGGCTTCCAGTTGCGCGACATCAAGTCATGACTCGTTCGGTGTCCGCTCTTCCGGGTGTCGGGCGCAAGGCGACACGCCAAAGCATCGACACCCAACCCGGGTCCGCTCCCCGGATTCAAAACGACCGCAGCAGTTCCGCGATCCGCTCCAGGTCCACGCCCGCCGGCGCGGCGTCGAGCAGCCAGCGCAAATCTTCGCGCGCGCCCTCGGCGTCGCCGGCGCGCAGGCGCAGCATCCCGCGTTGCAGCCGCTCCACCGCCGAGTCGGGATTGAGGGCGATGATGGTTTCCAGATACGGCAGCCCGGCCTCGGGCGTGCCGCCGCGCTCCGCGATGCTCATCAGGTTGACGAGCACACGCGTGAACACGGTGCGCGCCGGCGCGGCGAGCAGATGCTCCGTGCGCAGCCGGCCGCCGCCGGAATCCTCGATCAGCGCGGCGATCTCCTCGCGCGCGAGCACCTTGCCGCCGTCGAACGTGTCAATGAGCTGCACCGGCTCGCCGGGCGGCGCGAACTTCACGAGCATGTGCCCCGGCGTCTGCGTCGCGTGGACGTGCTCGAGGCCGATGCGCTTGGCCAGTTCGACAAACAGGATCGAGAGCGTGATCGGCAGTCCCTCGCGATCGTCCATGACCTCGTTGAGATAACTGTTGGCGATGTTGTAATAGTCCGTGCGGCTGCCGTGGTAGCCGTTCTCGACGAAGAAGAATTTGCCCAGGGCCTCGAAGCGCGCCTGTTCGCTCGCGCCCTTGGGGAACCGCGCCTTGAGCTCGCCGGCCATCTCGTCGAGCTGGCGGAGGTAACCGGCGACATCGAGCTCCTCGTTGTCGAGCTTGGCGATCAAGAGCGCACCCTGCGCGAGGTCCACCGCGGCGTCGTCCTTCGCGAGCAGCTTCGTGAGCGCCGCCTCGACTTCCTTGCGATGCACCGTGGCCGCGAGCCGGCGCAACGTCTTCGCCTGCTGCTCCAGCTTGCGCGCGCGGTCGAGCAGGATGTTGCGGCTGGCGGCGGCGTTGGTCTGGAGCGCGGTCACGAGCTCGCCGCCCGCCTTGTTGTCGCGCAGATCGGTGATTTGTTTCTCGATGCTGGCGGCCAGCTCGGCCGGGATCGCCTCGGGGCCGGTTTTTTTTCCGACCTGAAAAATTTTGAACTCCGCCTCCGTGTTGCGGAACTTCGCGAGCCCGGCCTGCTTGCCGGAAAACTCCAGCCCCTTTTCCTCGACGACGAGCTCGTCGTTCACGAAACACTTCACGCGGTCGCGCTCGACGCGCACGCGCAGCGTGTTCCAGTCGCCGGGCCGGTAGGCTTTGCTGCGGACCTGGTCGAGCACCTGCCACGAAAAAACATCCGGCCCGTCAAAGCGCGTGAAGCGCATCTGGCCCGCGCTCGGATAAAAACCGTAGTGGCTGTCGCCGCCGTCGCTGCCGAACGCGAGGCCCGCCGCGCCCGCCTCGTCGTCGAGCTTGAGCGTCACGGCGAGTTCGTAAGGCGGTTCGGGCGGAAGTTTTTTCGAGAGGCACAGCGCGCGCCCGCCGAAGCCGCGGCCCGCGCCCTCGACCTTGATGCGGCCCGCGCGCTGCGTCCAACGCGCGCCGGAGGTGGCGGCCCACTCGCGCGTGTTGAGCGCACCGATGGTCAGCCAGCGGTCCATCGGCACGGGGTTCGGTTTTTCCAAAAGCGGCTTGAGCGCGTTGATGGGCATCGCGAAGCCGAGGTTCGCCGTGATCGCGGACTTGAGGGTCATGACGCCGTGGACCTGACCGTCGAGATCGAGCACCGGCCCGCCGCTGTTGCCCGGTTCGACGGGGATTGCGAACTGCAACATCTCCGTGCCCTCGATCTCGCGCCGCGCGGAGAGCACGCCCTTGACGACGCTGTGCTCCAGCCCCTGCGGGTTGCCGATGGCGACGACGGCCGAGCCCTGCTTGAGCGCGTCCGAGTCGCCGAGCGGCAGCGCGGTCAGGCCGTGCGCCTCGATCTTCACCACCGCGAGGTCCAGCTTCCGGTCCCACGCGTGGATGGAGACGACGTTGAATTTTTTTCCGTCCGCGAGGTGGACCGAAATGGGCCGCGCCTCGCCGATGACGTGGAGGCTCGTGGCGATCAGGCCGTCCGCGTCAATGATGAACCCCGCACCGATGCCGTCGCTCGAACCGTCGCGTCCGTGGTGCGAAATGACGACGATGGATTTCAGCGCGCGCTCGGTGAGCGATTCGATGGAGGCTTCGGCGGGTTTGGGCGTGGATTTTTTCACCGCGGGCGCCTCGGTGGTCGGCGCCGCGGCCGCGGGTTTCGAAGTGGGAACCAGCGCGCCGCGTTTCTGCGCGTGCGCAGTGGGTGCGGCGAGCAACGCGGCGGCGAGGCACAGGCCGGAGAGCCGGAGAGCACGGGTGCGGAGTTGGCCGTTCATGGCGCGTGGATTAAATTTTGCGAACGATACACGCTCCGTCCGGGAAATCGCCTGAAATCTTTCCGGGCACAGCCGCCGAATGTTGGCAGACCGGAGCGCGGCGTTTACGCCGCTTCACCGTTCGCAAGCGCACCGGCAAACGTTTTCCTCACGCCCTTCGGAAATCGAAGCGGCGTGAACGCCGCGCTCCGGGGCGGCGTCACGCCCGCGCGAGCACTTTGGCGACGACCACGGTCACGTCGTCCAGTTGCGGCTGCCCCTGGCTGAAAGCGATGACGGCGTCGGTGAGGGCGCGTAAAATTTCCGCCGCCGGTCTCGCGGCGTGATGCCGGACGATTTCAAACGCCCGCTCGGCGCCGAACAGTTCGCCCTCGGGATTCGCCGCTTCCTCGACGCCGTCGGAGAGCAGCAGCACCACGTCACCCGCCTGAAGTTCGAGCGGCGGGGCGGTGTGATATTCGTTCTGCGCGCGGAGGCCGAGGGCGATGCCGGTGCGCTTGAGTTCGGCGCGCAGGGTTCCATCAGCGCCGAGGACGTAGGCGCCGGTGTGGCCCGCGCTGGCGTATTGCAACGTGCGCGCGGCGGGATCGAACTGCGCCATCAGCAGCGTGATGTAGTGCTCGAAGTCCACGTCGGCGGAGAGGGCGAGGTTGGCGCGGGTGAGGATTACACCGACATCGTCGCGGCTGAGGACGAGCAGGTGCAGATACGCGCGCGCCTCGGCCATTAGGAGCGCGGGACCGACACCGTGGCCGGCGACATCGCCGACGACCACGGCGAGTTTGCCGCTGGGCATCGGGAGAAAATCAAAGTAGTCGCCGCCCGCCTCGTCCGCCGGGAGCGAGACGCCCGCGAAGTCAAAGCCGGGAAGCTGCGGCGCTTCCTTCGGAAAAAGGCGGCGTTGAATCTCGCGGGCGACCTCGAACTGCTCGCGCTTCTTGCGCAGCTCCGCCTCGTCGCGTTTTTTCTGCGTCAGGTCGCGGAGGAACACGACCACCCAGCGGCGGCCCTGCATTTCCATTTCGTTGAACGCCGCGCCGACGATGATTTCGCCACCGTTCGGTTTGGGCGCGCTGGCCTCGATGCCGATCCTCATCTCGTGCGCGAGCGCGCCGATGCTGCCGGGCGTCACGTGGAGGCTGTCGTTCGGCGGCAGAAAGCGAAGTTGGAGCGAGGCGAGCGACTGGCCGACGACGGAGGCGAGGGGCCGGCCGAAGATGCGTTCGACGGCGGGATTGGCGAAGGTGACGCGGAGTTCGTCGTCCATCAGCAGCACGGCGTCGGCGGCCGTTTCCCAAAGCCCGCGGTAGCGTTGCTCGCTCTCGCGCAGGCCCTGCTCGGCCTGGCGGCGCGCGGCGCGGACCTCGGCCTCGCGCAACTCGCGCTCCACCGCCGGCACGAGGCGCGCGAGATTTCCCTTCATCAGATAATCGCTCGCGCCGCCCTTCATCATCGCCACGGCGATGTCCTCGCCGATGCCGCCGCTGATGACGATGAACGGAATGTCGCGCCCGCTTTCCTGAAGCAACCGCAGCGCATCGGGCGCGCTGAAGGTGGGGAGGTTGTAGTCTGAGAGAATGATCTGCCACGGCTCGGCGGCGAGCGCGGCGCGGAATTGATCGGCGGTTTCAACGCGCTGGTGCGCCGGATCGTAACCGCCCCGCTTGAGGAGGTTCACGAGCACGCGGGCGTCGAACTCCGAGTCCTCGACAATCAGCACTCGCAATGGCTGGCTCATGACAAAATCAACGTTGGCGAGACTGCGGCGAAAGTTTTTTCAAAACAAGCGAAAGCTCCAACTGGTGGGGCGAGACTCCGTCGAACCGTGTTCATGAAATCAGAAATCACCGACTCGGCTCGACGGAGTCTCGCCCCACCGCGCGCTCGGGCCTCGTGGATTTCACTCCCGCTCGCGCCGCGGGCTGCTATCCTCGTCGCGAATGGCATCCATCGGCCGACGCAACACACTCACGCTCCTGCGCATCGCCGCGCCCGGCGCGTATCTCGATGGCGGCGAGCTGGGGGAGATTCTGCTGCCCGGCCGCGAAATTCCCCACGACACGCGCACGGGCGATTCGGTTGACGTTTTCATCCATCACGACTCGGAAGACCGGCTCATCGCGACGACCAAGGTGCCGGCGGTGGGCGTCGGCGAGTTCGCGTGCCTGCGCGTGGCGAGTGTGCATCCGCGCATCGGCGCGTTTCTGGAGTGGGGTTTGCCGAAGGATCTGCTGTTGCCGTTTCGTGAGCAGGTCGGGCCCTTGCGCGAAGGCGATCGCGTGGTGGTTCACGTGCACATTGACGAACGGACCGGGCGCATCACGGCGTCGGCGAAGCTGGATGGATTTCTCGATGTGCAGGAGACCGACTATCTGACCGGGGAGCCGGTGGACCTGCTCATCACCGACCGGACCCCGCTCGGCTACAAGGCGATCATCGACAACGCGCACCGCGGTCTGATTTATCACACCAGCGTCGTGGGGCCGATGGAGATCGGACAACGCGTGAAGGGCTACATCCGCGAGGTGCGACCCGACGGCAAAATTGACCTGACCCTCCACGAGGCCGGCTACCAGCGCGTCGCGCCGTTGACGGGAAAAATTCTCGCCGCGCTCGAGGCGGGCGGCGGCAAGCTGGCCTTCGACGACGACAGCCCGCCCGAGGCGATCCGCGCGGTGTTCGGCGTGAGCAAGAAGGCGTTCAAGCAGGCGCTCGGTGCGCTGCTCAAGCATCGGCAGATTCACTTCACGCATCCCGGCGTGGAGTTGAACAGCCCGAGCGTGCGCGCGCGGCGCGGGCAGTGAGCGGAGCGCGGACGGTCCCCGTCCGCAGCGGCTTCGAAGTGAGAATGGATTCGGATGATTTCAATCCGCTTGCCTATCGGGGCCGCAGCGGGCCGGGACGGCCCGCGCTCCGGCGCAAAATTTTCGCGTGGCATTGCCGCCGCGCGGGACTAGCCTTCCGCCATGAGCACACCCATTTCCCGCCGGACGGCGCTGCGCCGCACGGCTGCGACCGCCGTGGCGTTCG
>JACQFS010000073.1 GCA_016199935.1 Verrucomicrobiota bacterium | reverse complement strand
GCTGGCTCGATGAAAAATTCATCGCCGAACACACGCACGACTTCGACAAGGTCCGCGAGCTGGTGAAAAAATACACGCCGGCCGTGACCGAGAAAATCACGGGCGTCCCCGCGGCGAGCATCATCCAGGCGGCGGAAATGTGGGGCCCGGCCGAGACCTCGATGCTGCTGCACGCGCGCGGCATCGAGCACCACACCAAGGGCACTGAGAACGTCCTGACCTACATCAACCTCGTGCTCGCCACCGGCCGCATCGGGCGGCCCGGGTGCGGTTACGGCACGATCACCGGCCAGGGCAACGGCCAGGGCGGACGCGAGCACGGCCAGCGCAACAACCAGCTTCCCGGCGGCCGCGACATCAACAAGCCGGAGCACCGGCAGTTCATCGCCGATTTCTGGGGCGTGCCCGAACCGGAGCTGCCGAAGCAGGGCCTGACCGCGTGCGAGATCATTGACGCGATCGAGGACGGGAAGATCAAGGGGATGCTGAGCATCAGCTTCAACCCGCTCGTCTCGATTCCCGATTCGAACCGCACGCGCGCCGCGCTCGAGAAGCTCGAATTTTTCGCGAGCATAGATTTTTTCCTCAGCGAGACCGCCCGCGACGCGGACGTGGTGCTGGCCGGCTCGTTGCAGGAGGAGGACGAGGGCACGGTCACGACCGGCGAGGGTCGGTGCGTGCGGCTGCGCAACTCGGTGCCGCCCGCCGGCAACGCGCGCGCGGACTGGCGCATCATCTGCGAACTGGCGCAGCGCCTGGGCCGCGGAAAATTTTTCAACTACACGAAGCCCGAGGAAATTTTCACCGAGCTGGCCGCGGCCTCGAAGGGCGGCCCGATAGATTACAGCGGGATGACCTATGAAAAAATCGAACGGCAAATGGGCGTCTTCTGGCCTTGCCCAACTCCAGAAAGCGTGGGAACGCCTCGCCTCTTTGAAGGCGGGCGGTTCCATCACGCCGACGGCCGGGCCAAGTTCCACGCCTACGAATACCGGCCGCCGGCCGAGGACGTGGACGCCGAGTTCCCGATCTTCTACACCACCGGCCGGGTCGTGTCCCAATACCTGAGCGGCACGCAGACGCGGCGCATCGGCGCGCTGGTGGACCAGTATCCCGAGCCGCTGTGCGAGATCCACCCGTTGCTCGCCGCGCGCCTCGGCATCCGCGACCGCGACCTCGTGAAGGTCAGCACGCGCCGCGGCGAGATCACCGTCCCCGCGCAGGTGGTGAAAACCATCCGGCCCGACACCGTGTTCATCCCGTATCACTGGCCGGGAAAAAAATCCGCGAACCAGCTCACCAAGCGCGCGCTCGACCCGATCTCGAAAATCCCGGAGTTCAAGGTCTGCGCCTGCCGCGTGGAAAAAGTCGCGGACGCCCCGGCCGTGAAGCCGCCGCCGGGAGCCGCCAGCGCGACGACAATTGGATTCGGTTTCCTGCCGCAGCGTTTCAGTGCGACGCGGCAAAAATGAAATGACCACCGACTACGAATTCTTCATTGACCAGTCGCGGTGCATCGGCTGCCAGGCCTGTGTGCAGGCGTGCGGCGAGTGCCACACGCATCGCGGGACGCCGATGATCCATCTCGATTACGTCCACCGCCCCAGCGGCGTGCAGACCGCGCCGGTGGTCTGCATGCATTGCGAGGACCCGACCTGCGCCCGCGTCTGCCCCGCCGACGCGATCAAGCAGGACGACGCCGGCGTGGTCCACAGCGCCGCCAAGCCGCGCTGCGTGGCCTGCTCGAACTGCGTCCTCGCGTGCCCCTTCGGCGTGCCGAAGATGCAGGTCGAGTTCGACCTGATGATGAAGTGCGACATGTGCTATGACCGCACGAGCGTCGGGAAAAAACCGATGTGCGCGACGGTGTGCCCGAGCGGCGCGCTCTATTACGGCCCGCGCGAATACGTGGAGCAGTTCCGCCGCGAAAAGCCGGTCAACGAATTTCAGTTCGGCCGCGAGACCGTCCGCACGAAGGTGAACATGATGGTCGCGCCGGAGATCAAGGCGTTGAAGTTCGACGTGGCCGAGTTCCTCCCGTGGGACGCGCTGGACCTGGACCCGCTCGCGCTCGCCCGCGCCGGCGCGCCCGATGCCGCGAGCGCCGCGGTGTGGGACGAATCCATCCTGCCCAAATCCCAAGCCGAAACATTTACCTGACCTCCCGCCATGTCTGACCAGCCGCATTGGAAAACCAACTTCCCCGTCCGCCAGTCGGAAGAACACGAGGTTTCGCGCCGGCAGTTTTGCCAGTTCGCGTGCGGTTCAGCCGCCGCCTTCGGCGCGGGCTGGATCGTGAAGCAAAAACTTTTTTCCGCGCCCGTCGCCACCGAGCCGAAGCTGGTGGCCCGCCTCGGCGAAATTGAAATCGGCGGCTCGCGGCTTTTCCAATACCCGACCGCGGATCACCCGTGCATCCTCGTGCGCCTGGGCGAGAGTGAGTTCGCCGCCTACAGCCAGAGTTGCACGCACCTGATGTGCCCGGTCCATTACCGGCACGAGACGCGCCAGCTCGTCTGCCCGTGCCACGAGGGATTTTTCAGCGCCGAGGACGGGCGCGTGCTCGCCGGCCCGCCGCCGCGCGCGCTGCCGCGTTACCCGGTGGAAGTCCGCAACGGCGAAATCTGGATCGTCCCGAAAGTGCAGAGCGTATGAACACTCCCAAACAAAAACTCGTCGTCATCGGCAATGGCATGGCCGGCGCGCGCGTCGTCGAAGAAATCCTCAAGCGCGCCCGCGACCGGTTCGAGATCGTGATGTTCGGCGCGGAGCCTTACGGCAATTACAACCGCATCCTTCTGAGCAACGTCCTCAACGGCAGCCAGGCGGCCGCGGATATTTTCATGAACCCGCTCGCGTGGTATCGCGAGAACGGCGTCACGCTGCACGCCGGCGTCCGCGCCACGCGCATTGACCGCCAGCGCAAGGTCGTCATCGGCGCGCCGCTGAAGAAGGACGCGCTGGCCTACGCGGTGGACGCGGCGGCGGTGCCGGACGCGGCGCTGGTCGAGGAGACCTACGACTACGTTATCATCGCGACGGGCTCGCGGCCGTTCGTGCCGCCGATGGAGGGCTTCGGCGGGACGGGCACGTTTTTGTTCCGAACGATTGATGACTGCGACCAGATCGCGGAATACGCCAAGACGTGCAAGGAAGCGTCCGTGATCGGCGGCGGCCTGCTCGGGCTTGAGGCCGCGCGCGGGCTGATGACGCACGGTGTGGAGGTCACGATTCTCGAAGCCGCTCCGCAGTTGATGATCGCGCAACTCGATCCCGAGTCGGGCCAGATGCTCCGCGACACGATTGAGAACATGGGCATCCAGGTGATGTGCGAAAAAATCACGACGAAGATCGTGCGCGAGGACGGCCGCATCAAACGCCTCGACTTAAAGGACGGCTCGACGCTTAACACCGACATGGTCGTGGTCAGCGCGGGCATCCGGCCCATCACCGAGATCGCGAGCGTCTCAGGCCTCACCGTGAACAAGGGCATCGTGTGCGACGACCAGATGCGCACGAGTGATCGGAACATTTTCGCCGTCGGCGAGTGCGTGGAGCATCGCGGGAAAATTTACGGGCTCGTGGATCCGATCTGGGATCAGGCCAAGACGCTCGCGGACGTCATCACCGAATTCAATCCGAAGGCCGAATACCTCGGCTCGAAACTCGGCACGAAGCTCAAGGTCATGGGCGTGGAGCTGGCCTCGATGGGCGAGACCAAGCCGTCGCTGCCCGAGGACGAGGTCGTGGTCTATCGCGAACCGTCGCGGGGCGTTTACAAGAAACTCATCGTCCGCGAAAACAAGATCGCCGGCGCCATTCTGCTCGGCGAGACGGACACGGCCGGCGTGCTGATGCAGATGTTCATGTCGAACTCCGCCGTGTCGTCGCGGCGCGCGGATCTGCTGTTCGGCAGCTCCACGGGCGCGCCGGTGTTGAGCGTGTTCGATCTGCCGGACCACGCGCAGATCTGCAATTGCAACGGCGTGAGCAAGGGCGCGATCAAGGAAGCCATCCAGATCGGCAAGTGCCACTCCGTTTCCAAGATCGGCGGCTGCACCAAAGCGGGCCTCGGCTGCGGCTCGTGCAAGACGCTCATCGCGCAACTCATCGAAGCCTACGCGGGCGAGGTGGTGGACGATGCGAGCGAGCACTACTACGTCCCCGGCGTGCCGCTGGAGAAATCCCAGCTCGTCGCCGAGATCAGGCAGCGCGGGCTGAAGTCGGTAAGCGCCGTGTTCCGCGAACTGGCCGGCGGCAAGGAATGTCCGGCCAGCAAAGTCGGCCTGGCTTCGTTGCTCAAAACTCTGTGGCCCGGCGAATACGACGACGAGCGCGACGCACGTTTCATCAACGACCGCGTTCACGCGAACATCCAGAAGGACGGCACGTTCTCCGTGGTGCCGCGCATTTACGGCGGCGTCACTTCGCCTGCCGAGCTGCGCCGCATTGCCGACGTCGCCGTGAAATACAACGTGCCGATGGTGAAGTTCACCGGCGGCCAGCGGCTCGACCTGCTCGGCGTGAAGAAGGACGACCTGCCGAAAATCTGGAAGGACCTCGGCATCCCCAGCGGCCACGCCTACACGAAGGCGTTCCGCACGTGCAAGAGCTGCGTCGGCACGGATTTCTGCCGCTACGGACTCGGTGATTCGATCAAGCTCGCGCAGGAAATCGAGCAGCGCTTCCAGGGCATCGAGTCGCCGCACAAGATGAAGCTCGCGACGGCGGGCTGCCCGCGCAATTGCTCCGAGGCTTACGTAAAGGACATCAGCGCCGTGGCGATCGAGGGCGGGCTATGGGAAATTTACATCGGCGGCGCGGCGGGCGGCACGATCCGCAAGGGTGATTTGCTCCTCACCGTGAAGACCCACGACGAGGTGCTGAAGTTCATGGGCCGCTTCATGCAGTATTACCGCGAGCACGGAAAATATCTCGAGCGCACCTACCATTTCGTCGAGCGCGTCGGCATCGAGGTGATCCGCAAGATCGTCGTCGAGGACAGCGAAGGCATCGCCGCGCGGCTTGACGCCGACATTCAGAAAGCGGTGGACGCCTACGTTGACCCGTGGAAGGAAGCCGAGGTGCCCGCGTATCCCGGGCAGTTCGGCGCGCCCGAGCTGGCGAGCGTGCTCGAAGTCGCGGAGAACAACGGCCGATTCCCATGAGCACATCCACCCAGACCATCAATCTCGGCAGCCTCGAAGCCATCGCGCTTGGACAGGGCCGCTGTTTCATCGTCGGCGGCGAAGAGATCGCCGTGTTCCGCCAGCGCGACGGACAATTGTTCGCCACGCAAAACCGTTGCCCGCACAAGCAGGGGCCGCTCTCCGAGGGCGTGGCCGGCGGCGGCAAGGTCATCTGCCCGCTGCACTCGCACAAGTTCGACCTCGTCACCGGCGCGGGCAGCGAGCATGGCGAGTGCGTGAAGAGTTTTCGCGTCAGTGCGGTCAACGGCGAGATCCTGCTCCAGCTCTGACGCGGCCATCACCCGAGACTCATCGCCATGCCGCCGGACTCCGACGTCGCCCGATTCGAGAAAGCCCTCCGGTGTTTCGACGAGGAGAATGCCCGCGACCCGAACACTGAACTCGTCGCCGGAGTCGCGCGCCCGCGCGAGTTGGTTTACGCCGAGCGCCTGAGCGAGTGGGTGCGGCGGCTTGAGCCCGCGGCTTCCGAACCATTGCGGCTCGCGGCGCGCTGCCAGCATTTGTGCCGCTGGATGATTCCGCGCAGCAGCTACCCGATGGATCGAGCCGGCTATCTCAAGTGGCGCGCGGAGCTGAAAAAATTCCACGCCGAGCAGTCCGCCCAAATTCTGCGCGAGGTGGGCTACGGTGAGGAAGTGGTGAGCCGCGTTCAGGCGCTCAACTTGAAAAAGGATTTCCCCGCCGATCCCGAGAGCCGGGTTTTGGAGGACGCGCTTTGCCTGGTCTTCCTCCAGTTTCAATTCGCCGAGCTCGCGGCGAAAACCGATGACGAGAAGATGATCAACGCGCTGCGCAAGTCGTGGCACAAGATGACCGAGCCGGCTCGCGCCGAGGCGCTCAAGCTCTCCTACGGCGAACGCGAGTTGGCGCTGATCCGGCACGCGTTGGCTGAGCCGGAACGATCCACTTGAAGGTGCCCGCGAAACACGCGAAGCACGCAAAACTAGAACGGGCATTCTTCTGACGACGGTGAGAACCGCGCACTGAGGGGTGAACGAGCGGCTGGAGCTTGAACCTGCGTTGGCTCGCCTCCCTTCGCGTCGTTCGCGTGTTTCGCGGGCCATCGGACTGCATCGTTCCGGCTTAGTTTTAGCCGGAACGATGCAGTTGAAATCGGGGAGCACACGCCTCCGGCGTGTGGTTTCCGGCGTCGCGCCGGAAACTTCGACGCTCCATTCTCTTCCCACCGAACGGTGCGGAGCCAGATGGAGGAACGAAGTCGGGGCCGGGACGGCCACGACGGCACGCGGGACGCGTGCGCTCCCCACCCAACGGCATCGTTCCGGCTTAGTGCGTTGGCGGCTGTTGCTTTTTCTCCAGCCGGGCCAAATTGCGCCCGCGTCCGGCGAGTCGGCGGCATCGGAGTTTGGCGGCGGACCCGCGGACTTCGCCCGCTCGGGCCGCGGCCAACGGCGCGTTTGGGCTGGCATCAACGCCCGCGCGGTTGTGATGAGAGCGGTTCATCGTTTTTCCGAAATCATTTCAAACGACTTTTGGATGACAAAGGCTGACGGGGGCATCGCCGCTGCTTTAGCGTTCAGGAGTAAGTGATGTCCGCCGCAAAATTAAACCCGAATCCGCGCCCGGTTCGCCGCGAACCATGAGCGACCTCGTCCTTGAGCCGCCCGCCGCGGGCGGTGCCGCGTTCACCGCCGAACAGAAGGAATACCTCACCGGCTTCATGGCCGGCGTGGCGCAGCGCGGACTCATGCCCTACGTCGGCGCGACGGGCGCTGGGCAGTTCACCGCCGACCCGGCGCAGGGCGGCGCGAATCTCGCCGCGCCCGCGGCGGAGACGGTCCATGGTTTCGCGCTGGACGACGTGACCAAGGAGGAGCGGTGGAAGCACGAGGAGAATCCGCTCGACGGCTGGGAGCGGATCATGGCGCACGCCGAGGCGGACAAATTTCCGAACGAGGAGGATACGTTTCGCTTCCGCTACTTCGGGATGTTCTTCGTCGCGCCGGCGCAGAAAAGTTTCATGCTCCGCTGCCGCATCCCGGCGGGCGAGTTGACGGCGGCGCAGTTCAAGGGCCTCGCCGATCTCGCGGACGAATACGGCAACGGCAAGGCCGCCATCACGACGCGCTCGGCCGTCCAGGTGCGCGAGATCGCGCCGCGAAATCTCGTCAACGTCCTCACCAAGCTCCAGGGCCTCGGCCTCACGGCCAAGGGCAGCGGCGTGGACAACGTCCGCAACATCACCGCGTCGCCCACCGCGGGCTTCGATCCGCGCGAGCTGCTCGACACGCGGCCGTTCGCGCACGGGCTGCACCATTACATCCTGAACCACCGCGATCTCTACGGGCTGCCGCGCAAGTTCAACGTCGCCTTCGAGGGCGGCGGCGCGGTGGACACGGTGGCGGACACGAACGACATCGGCTTCATGGCGTGTCAGGTAGCAGCCGACGTGAGGAGGCTCACTTCAACTTCTGGCGAAAAAGATCAGAGCCTCCTCACGTCGGCTTCTACCGGCGTTTCCATCAAGGACGGCGGCGCCGTCGCGCCCGAACCCGGCGTTTATTTCCGCGTCGAGCTGTGCGGCATCAGCGGGCACAAGCAGCTCGCGGCGGACTGCGGCATTCTCGTCAAACCCAACGAGGCCGTCGCCGTCGCGGCGGCGATGATCCGCGTGTTCACCGAAAACGGCGACCGCACCAACCGCAAGAAGGCGCGGCTCAAGTATCTCGTGGACAAATGGGGCTTGGAAAAATTCCTCGCCGAGACGCAGAGGAAACTCGCCTTCCCGCTCGTAAGACTGCCGCTCGAGAAATGCGTGAAGCGTCCGCCGTCGGTGAAGCACGGGCACATCGGCGTGTATCGGCAGAAGCAGCACGGGAAAAATTTCGTTGGCGTCGTGATCCCGGTCGGCGTGATGACGGCGAAGCAGATGCGGCGCGTGGCCGACCTCGCTCAGAATTACGGCTCCGCGTCCATCCGCCTCACGCCGTGGCAGAATCTTTTGCTGCCGGACATTTCCGACGCGTTCGTCGAGACCGTGAAGCGCCAGCTCGTGCGCATCGGCTTTCATCACGAGGCGACGAACATTGCGGGCGGCCTCGTCGCCTGCACCGGCAACACCGGCTGCAAATGGGCCGCGACGGACACCAAGGGCCAGGCCGTCGCGCTCGCCGCGCACCTCAACCAGGCGCTCCACCTCGATCATCCGATCAACATCCACCTCACCGGCTGCCCGAACTCCTGCGCGCAGCATTACCTGGGTGACATCGGATTGCAGGGCGTGAAGGTCACCGTCCACGGCGAGTCGGTGGAGGGTTACCACGTCGTCTTCGGCGGCGGCGTCGGGCCGGAAGCCGGGATCGGCAAGCAAGTCTTCACCGGCATCTCGTTCAATGAACTGCCGACGCTGCTCGAGCGCGTGCTGAAAGTTTATCTGGCCAAGCGCCAGCCCAACGAGCCGTTCGCCGCGTTCACGCGCCGGCACGAGCTGAAGCAGCTTCAGGAAATGTTTTCCGGATGAGCCAGCCGAACTTGATCCCCGTCCTTCCCGAGAGCGCGCCGTTCACGCCCGAGCAGCGCGCGTATCTCAACGGTTTTTTTGCCGGCATGTTCTCGCGCGTCCCCGCCGCCGGTCCGGCTGCGCCGGCGGCGAAACCGCTGGAGCCGCTCACGATTCTCTTTGGCTCGCAAACCGGGAACGCCGAAGGCCTCGCCAAACGCATCGCGAAGGAGGCGGGCAAGCGCGGCTTCGCGCCGACCATCCACGACCTCGGCAAGTATCCGACGGCGCAGCTCGCGTCCGAGAAAGCGCTGCTCGTCGTCACGAGCACCTACGGCGACGGCGAGCCGCCGGACAACGCGAAGGGCTTCTGGGATTTTCTCGGCAGCGACGCCGCGCCGAAGCTGGCGCAGACGCACTTCTCCGTGTGTGCGCTGGGCGACACGAACTACGCGAAGTTCTGCGCGTTCGGCAAAAGCGTGGACGAGCGGCTGGAAAAACTCGGCGGCGCGCGCGCGCATCCGCGCGTGGATTGCGACGTGGAATTTGAGGAGCCGTTCGCGAAGTGGCTCTCGGGTGCGCTCGGTTCGCTGGGCATCGGAGTCGCGGATTCCGGCGCGGCTCCGGCGGTCGTCATCGCCGAAAGCGAGGCGAAGCCGGACGAAGGCGGCGCGCGTTACGACAAGAAGAATCCCTTTCCCGCGCCGCTCGTGGACAACCGCAAGCTCAACGGCCACGGCTCGGCGAAGGACACGCGGCATTTTGCCTTTTCGCTCGAAGGCTCCGGCCTGAGCTACGAAGCCGGTGACGCGCTGGGCGTGCGCGCGACGAACTGCCCCGAGCTGGCCGAGGACATCCTCCGCGCGCTCGGGCGCTCGGGCGAGGAGCCGGTGAGCGGGCGCGACGGCGAGCCGGTTTCGTTGCGCGAGGCGCTCATCCATCACTACGAGATCACGCGCATCCCTCCGCCGTTGCTCAAGGTGGTCGCCGACCGGATTGGCGACGCGGAGTTGCTGAAGCTCACTGCGCCGGGAGTGAACGGCGAGCTCGCCAAGTTTCTCCACGGCCGCGAGATCATTGATCTGCTTCACGGCCACCCGACGGCGAAGTTTGCGCCGGCGGAATTTGTCGCGCTGTTGAAGAAGCTCCAGCCGCGGCTCTACTCGATCTCTTCCAGCCCCAAGGCGCACGCGGGCGAGGTGCATCTGTGCGTGGGCGTGGTGCGCTACGATTCGCTCGGGCGCGCGCGCAAGGGCGTGTGCTCGACGTTCCTCGCCGAGCGCGTGCCGGCCGGCGGCGCGGTGCCGGTGTTTTTTCACAGCAACAAAAATTTCCGCCCGCCCGCCAGCGGCGACACGCCGATGATCATGGTCGGCCCCGGCACGGGCATCGCGCCGTTCCGCGGCTTCCTGCACGAGCGGCGCGCGACGGGCGCCAAGGGGATGAACTGGCTGCTCTTCGGCGACCAGCGCGGCACGACGGATTTTTTGTTTCGCGAGGAGCTGGAGGCGATGCGCGGCGACGGGCTGCTCACGCGGCTTGACACGGCGTTTTCACGCGACCAGGCGGAGAAAGTTTACGTGCAGCAGCGGATGACGGAGAACGCGCCGGAACTTTTCGCATGGATCGAAGCCGGCGCGCACTTCTACGTCTGCGGCGACGCCAGCCGGATGGCGAAGGATGTGGATGCCGCGCTGCATCAGGTCATCCAATCCGCCGGCGGCAAGACTACGGAGCAGGCGGTCGAATACGTGAAGCGGCTCCAGACCGAGAAGCGGTATCAGCGGGACGTGTATTGAAGGGGCGCGGCGTCCCTTTCCTCAAACTCGATGGCGGTGTGCAAAGTTTGTTTGCGTCCATCGAACCTCGGTCTAGGCCACCAGCAATTCAGTGTGAAAAAGCTACTACAAGCCCAAAGGAGAGGGCGAACCCCACAAGGAACCATCGACGAAAGGATTTGGCTTTTCGCCGATAACCTTTGGTCTTGTAGGCGTGACTCACCACAAGAAACAAGATGCCTCCAACACAGACCGTCAGGCCGAGTCCGACCGCCGCCAGAACCATAGGAATTCCCAGCGGTTGTTGAGCGCGTTCTTCCCAGTGCTCGCATTCCACGATGGTTCGCAACTGTGTTGCGGCTTCGTATGACTGAGTGGAAACGCGGATGTTCACAAAACCACGCGTCTGGAATTCCTCCAGCATCGTCTCTTCAGTGGGCAGAACCGTGAGTATGTCCGCCGCCTCGAGTTCCTCCGCGACCAAGAACGCTTCTCCGGGTGTTCGGCACTTCAACACAGTGAGTTTGCCTTCCGCCTCTGTCGTCAGAAATTGAAGTGATGATTTTACTCCGGGCGAAGCAGTTTCCGGCGACACTGTTGGCGCGAACTCGTGATGAAAACATTTTCGGCAATTTGAAACGTTGTCTTCATTCTCATGAGCGCATTGAAGACATACTTTCATATCGATCGAGTCTGTCCCGATTCAATCAAGGCATTCAAGTTTTCCAGTCTTGATTTCCCATCTCCGTGAATCCTTTCCCAGTTCGCTCGGCCAGTTTTCCTCGGTGCAGGTCATGAAGACTTGGCCGCGTTTCTCGTGGACGCGCGTGAGGAGCGGCAGCAGGCCGGCGCGGCGTTTGGCGTCGAGTTCGCCCATCACGTCGTCAATCAGCAGCACGGGCGGCGAGCCGTGGAGGCCGGTGAGGTATTCGGCCTGCGCCATCTTGAGCGCGATGGCGAGCGTGCGCTTCTGGCCCTCGCTGCCGAACTGCGCGGCGGATTTGTCGTTGAGCAAAAGCTGGAGCTCGTCGCGGTGCGGGCCGATGAGCGTGGAGCGGTAGGTGCGCTCGCGCGCGCGCGATTGCGCCAGTTCCACGGCGAAGTCGGCCTTCACGCCCGGCTGGTATTCGATGCGCAGTTCCTCGGCATCGTGCGAAATGCGGCGGTGGGCGAGCCGCGCGAGCGGCGAGAGGCGCGGGATGAGTTCGCGGCGCTGACGTGTGAGTTCGTCGCCGAGCCTGACGAGTTCCTGCGTGAAACTTTCCAGCGCCACCTCGTCCACGGCGTAGTGCTTGAGCAGCGCGTTGCGCGAGCGCAGCGCGTGCGCGTAGCGCTGCAACAGCGGCAGGTAGCCGGGCTGCGTCTGCGTCAGCAGCAGATCGAGGAAGCGGCGACGTGCCTTCGAGGGGCCTTTGACGAGCAGCAGATCCTCCGTGCAGAAAATCACCGCGCGCAAGGTGCCGAGGTAGTCGGTGAGTTTCTTCACCGGCCGGGCGTCGAGCGCGATTTTTTTCTCGGCGGCGGACCAGTAGATTTTGATTTCGTGTTCGCCCTGGCCGGTGACTTTCGCGCCGATGAAGTAGCCCTTCGCCCCGTGCCGGACCATCTGTGTGCCGCCGACGCCGCGGAAGGAGCGCAGCGTGGCGAGGAGGTAGATGGCTTCGAGGATGTTCGTCTTGCCCTGCGCGTTGTCGCCGAGCAGGAGGTGGAAGCCCGGCGCAAAGTCCGCGTCCATCCGCGTGTAATTGCGGAAGTCGCGGAGTCGCAGATGGGCCAGATGCACGCGCGGAAAATAGAAGCGCGGGCGGCACGCCCGCGAGCAGAAATGCAACCGGAGCGCGGAGCTCCAGCTCCGCGTGTGCGGAAGGAGTGATTGATTCGTCATCACGCAGAGCTGGAGCTCTGCGCTCCGCCGGTGGGGCTGAATCTCCGCCCGGTGCGTTTCGTCCCTTGTTGCCCGCGCGGTGTCGTGTCTATCCTCGCGGCCCTTATGTTGAATCGTTTCACTGCCTGCCGCCTCGGCGTCATTCTCGCCGCGCTCGCCTTCCTTTCCCAACTTCCCGCCGCCGAGATCGGCGCGAACAAGGCGGGTGAAAAAACCGGCCTGCACGCCGAGGACCGCCGGCCCGCGCCCGAGGTCGCCGCTGCGTCGAAGGAGGCCGAGTCGAACCTCAAGCGCATCCGCGTGCCCGCCGGACTCAAGCTCGACCTCTGGGCCGCCGAGCCGATGCTCGCGAATCCCGTCGCGTTCTGTCTCGACGAGCAGGGGCGCGTGTTTGTCTCCGAGACGTATCGCTACCGCACGAGCGCGCTCGATATCCGCCACTACATGTTCATGATTGAGGACGATCTCGCCGCACGCAACGTGGACGACCGCCTCGCCTACTCGAAGAAGTGGTTCGGCGAAAAATTCAAGGACCTCAGTGTCGAGACTGAAGTCGTGCGCGTGCTCGAAGACCGCACCGGCTCGGGCCAGGCGAACTTCTCCGCCGTTTACGCCGACGGGTTCAACACGCCGCTCGATGGCATCGCGTCCGGCACGCTCGCGCGCAAGGGGAAGGTGTATTTTGCGAACATCCCGAACGTGTGGGAACTCAGCGGCATGGACAAGGACGGCCACGCGACCGAGCGCAAGTCCATGAGCTATGGCTACGGCGTGCGCTACAGCTTCACCGGCCATGACCTGCACGGCCTCATCATCGGGCCGGATGGAAAACTTTATTTCAGCTTCGGCGACCGCGGCGCGAACGTGAAGACGAAGGAGGGCAAGACGCTCGCATTCCCCGATGAGGGCGCGGTGTTCCGCTGCAACCTCGACGGCTCTGAACTGGAAGCCGTCTATCGCGGCCTGCGCAATCCGCAGGAGCTGGCTTTCGACGACTACGGAAATCTTTTCACCGGCGACAATGATTTCGACCACGGCGACGAGGAGCGGCTCGTCTATATCGTCGAGGGTGGCGACAGCGGGTGGCGCGTCGGCTACCAACACGCGCCGCTGGGCTTCGACCTCGTGGCGTGGAAGTCGGAACACATCTGGATGAATCACGAATCGCGCCAGGCCGACTACAACGGCAAGGAAGTGAAGAACCGCACCGCCGACACCGGCATCCGCCCCGCGGCGTATCTCAAGCCCATCTCGAACATCGGCGACGGCCCATCGGGCTTCGCGTTCAATCCCGGAGGTGCCGCGCTGCCGGCGAAGTTCGATGGGAAATTTTTCCTGTGCCACTTCAAGGGCGCCATCGGCACGAGCAAGATTCAGACGTTCCGCGTGAAGCCGGACGGCGCGGGCTTCAAGCTGGCGGACTCGGAGGAGTTCGTCACGCAATGCCAGCCGACCGACGTGGCTTTCGGCCCGGACGGCGCGGTTTATTTTTCCGACTGGGGCGAAGGCTGGGAACGCACAAAGAAAGGCCGCCTCTACCGCGTGTTCGACGAGAAGCTCAAGAACAGCGCCGAGGTGCTCGCGACGAAGAAGCTCATCGGCGAGGGCATGGACAAGCGCTCGACCGACGAGTTGGTGAAGCTGCTCGCGCATCGTGACCGCCGCGTGCGGCAGGAGGCGCAGTTCGCGCTCGTGGACAAGAAGGCGGCTGATGCACTCGCCGGCGTGGCGAAGGCAAACGGAAACCAGTTCGCACGCCTGCACGCCATCTGGGGGCTCGGCCAGATCGCTTCGGCCAAAGGTCAAAGTGCAGGGTTCAAGGTTCCAAGTTTTCTCATTGCGCTCCTCGCTGATTCCGATGCCGAAGTGCGTGCGCAGTCCGCGAAAGCGCTTGGCGACGCGCGTGCGCGTGAAGCCACGGGCGCTCTTCTCAAAGGACTCACCGATGCCAGCCCACGCGTGCAGTTCTTCGCGGCACAGGCGCTCGGACGCATCGGCGACAAGCAAGTGATTCCCGCCATCGTCGCGATGCTGGAGAAGAACAACAACGCCGACCAGTTCGTCCGGCACGGCGGGGTGATGGCGCTCGTTGGCGCGGGCGACGCGAAGGCGATTGCCAAATTGTCGTCGCACAACTCGGCGGCCGTCCGCCTCGCCGCCGTCCTCGCGCTGCGCAAAATGGAGTCGCCGGAGGTCGCCGCTTTTCTGAAAGACCCGGAGCCGGCCATGGTCATCGAGGCCGTGCGTGCGGTCAACGACGCACCCATCAACGCGGCGATGCCGCAGATGGCGGCGTTGCTCAACGCCAACGCGCCCGTCGCCTCCGGCAAGTGGAGCCAGCCGTTTTTGCTGCGCGCCATCAACGCCAACTTCCGCCTCGGCGACGCGACGGGCGCGAAGGCGCTCGCGCAGTTCGCCGCCAACAAGACCGCGCCGGAGCCGTGGCGCGTCGAGGCGCTCACGCAGCTCGCTTTCTGGGACAACCCGCCGGCGCGCGACCGCATCCTCGGCATCTACCGCCCGCTGCCGGCGCGTGCCGTCAAGCCGGCGGGTGACGCATTGCGGCCCGTCATCACCGACCTGCTCCGCAAGGCACCGGACGCGGTGCGCATCGCGGCGGCGGATTGCACGGATGATCTCGGCCTCAAGGAAACCGCGCCGCTGCTGCTCGAACTCGTGCGCGACACGAAGCTCGACGGCAAGGTGCGTATCGCCGCGCTCGATGCGCTCGCCGGGTTGAAGGACCCGCGGCTCGACGACGCGCTCGCCTTTGCGCAGAAGGATGCGGACCAGGGTTTGCGGCGCGACGCCGCCAAGTTGCTCGGCGCGACTGGTTCGAAGAATGCCTTTGCGCAACTCACGGCGGTGCTTGGCAAGGGTTCCGTCCCCGAGCAACAGGCCGCGCTCGCCGCCATCGCCAAGCTGCCGGGCAAGCGTGTGGACGAGTTGCTCGGCAAGTGGATGGACAATCTCATCGCCGGCCACGTGGCCGCGCCGCTGCAACTTGATCTCGTCGAGGCCGCGTCGCATCGCGACGACTCCGCATTGAAGGAAAAACTCAACCGCTTCGAGGCTCATCACGCGAAGGACGACGCGCTGGCCCCGTGGCGCGAGGCGCTCGAAGGCGGCGACGCCGAGGCGGGCCGGAAAATTTTCTTCGAACGCGCCGACGCGCAGTGCCTCCGCTGCCACAAGCTCAAGGGCGAGGGCAGCGAGGTTGGTCCCGATCTCACGACCATCGGCCAGCAGAAGCCGCGCGACTACATTTTGGAAAGCATTGTCCTGCCGAACAAAACCATCGCGCAGGGTTTCGACAGCGTGATGATCACGACGAAGGACGACGAGGAAGTCAGCGGCGTGCTCAAGGGCGAAACCGCGGACGAAATCACCGTCGCGCAACCCGGCGGGGTGCTTGTGAAGGTGAAGAAGGCGAACGTGAAGTCGCGCCGCACTGGTCTCTCGGGAATGCCCGAGGGCTTCGGGCAAATCCTGAGCAAGCGTGACCTGCGCGACGTGGTGGAGTTTCTCTCGACGCTGAAGTGA
The DNA here is from genome assembly GCA_016199935.1 of Verrucomicrobiota bacterium. GTDB lineage: Bacteria > Verrucomicrobiota > Verrucomicrobiia > Limisphaerales > JACQFS01 > JACQFS01. The sequence goes on along the minus strand of JACQFS010000073.1, from coordinate 3,199 downwards.
GCGGTCGCTGCCTGCTTTGAGCCGCAGCAGCCGAGGCTGGATTCTCAGCCGTGCAATCGCGCGAGCTAGCCCGCATCATCAGCGCTTTCCGCCGGCTTGTGTCGCGTGGGGTTTTCGGCGTAGGGTGCGCGCCTCTATGAGGAATCGCGTCTGGGTTTTGCCGGCGGTGATGGTCGTCGCACTGGCGGCCGTCCCGTCCGCCAACGCCGCCGACACCGGGGCCGGAGGAAATACCGGCATCGTGCTCAGGCCCGCCGACCGCAAGCCCACGCCGAAGATCGCGCCTGCGTCGAAGGAGGCCGAGCAGGCGCTCAAGCGGATCCGCGTTCCGGCCGGACTCAAGCTCGACCTCTGGGCCGCCGAGCCGATGCTCGCCAATCCCGTTTCGTTTTCGTTCGATGAGAAGGGGCGCGTGTTCGTCGCCGAGGCGCACCGTTACAACACCAGCGTGCTCGACATGCGGCAATACCAACCGCTCATCGAGGACGATCTCGCGGCGCGCTCCGTCGAGGACCGCGCGGCGAATCTGCGGAAATGGTTCGGCGCGCAGGCGGACGACCTCGCCATCGAGTCGGAAATTCTCCGAGTTCTTGAGGACCGCACGGGGTCGGGTGTGGCGAATTATTCGGCGGTCTATGCCGACAAGTTCAACTCCATCCTCGACGGCAACGCCGCCGGCGTGCTCGCGCGCAAGGGCGAGGTGTTCTTCGCGAACATCCCGGCGCTGTGGAAATTTTCCGGCACGGACGCGGCGGGCCGCGCGACGACGCGCGAGCAGTTGAGCTACGGCTACGGGCTGCGCTACAGCTTCCACGACCTGCACGGCCTCATCATCGGGCCGGACGGCAAACTTTATTTCAGCGTCGGTGATCGCGGCGCAAACGTGAAGACGAAGGAGGGCAAGGTGCTCGCATATCCCGACGAGGGCGTGGTGTTCCGCTGCAACCTCGACGGTTCCGAGCTGGAGGCCGTGCATCGCGGCGTGCGCAATCCGCAGGAGCTGGCCTTCGACGATCACGGAAATCTTTTCACCGGCGACAACGACTTCGATCACAACGACGAGGAGCGGCTCGTCTATATCGTCGAGGGCGGCGACACGGGCTGGCGCGTTGGTTACCAGTATCCGCCGCTGGGCTACGACCTCGTGCCGTGGAAGGCCGAGCAGATCTGGATCAACCACCAGACGCGGCAGACAGACTACAACGGCCACGGGACGATGATGAAGTTCCTGGAGGACGCCTACATTTCCTTCAAGGGAAGCGTGACGCGCGCCAAGAGTTCCATCCCCGACCTCGGTGTCCGGCCCGCCGCGTATCTCAAGCCGATCTGCAACATCGCCGACGGCCCTTCGGGCATCGCGTGCAATCCCGGCGGCACGGCGCTGCCGGCGAAATTCGACGGCCGATTTTTTCTTTGCCACTTCAAGGGCATGAACTCGACGAGCAAAATCCAATCGTTCGGACTCAAGCCGGACGGTGCGGGCTTCAAGCTGGGCGAGACGGAGGAGTTCGTGACGCAGGTGCAGGCGACGGACGTGGACTTCGGGCCGGATGGCGCGCTCTACTTTTCCGACTGGGGCGAAGGCTGGGAACGCAACGGCAAGGGCCGGCTCTACCGCGTGTATGACGAGGCGCTTTTCAAAAGCACCGTGGTGCTCGCGACGCGGCGGTTGCTTGCCGAGGGTTTCGAGAAGCGGCCCGTCGCCGAACTCGTGAAGCTGCTCGCGCAGGCCAACCGCCGCGTGCGGCAGGAGGCGCAGTTCGAGCTCGTGGACCGGCAGGCCGCCGACGCGCTCGCCGGCGTGGCCAAGGCCATCGCGAATCCGCTCGCGCGGTTGCACGCGATCTGGGGGCTAGGGCAGATCGCGCGCGAATCTCAAAACTCAAAACTCAAAACTCAAAACTATTTGCTGCCGCTGCTGGCTGACTCCGATGCCGAGGTGCGCGCGCAGACGGCGAAGGTGCTCGGGGACGCGCGCGTGAAGGACGCGGTCGGTGCGCTCGTGAAGAGTTTGGACGACTCGAACGCCCGTGTGCGGTTCTTCGGCGCACTCGCGCTCGGAAAAATCGGCGACCAGTCCGCGCTGCCCGCCGTCGTCGCGATGCTGGCGAAGAACAACAACGCGGATGAATACGTCAGCCACGGCGGCGTGATGGCGCTGGCGGGCGCGGGCGACGTGAAGGCCTTAGCTGCACTCGCATCGCACGGCTCCGCGGCCGTGCGACTCGCGGCCGCAGTCGCGCTGCGCAAGCTGGAGTCGCCAGAGATCACCGCGTTCCTCAAGGATGCCGATCCCGCCGTGGTGATCGAGGCTGTGCGCGCGATCAACGACGTGCCCATCGTCGCGGCGATGCCGGAACTGGGGGCGTTGCTCAATGCGAACGCGCCGGCCGCGTCGGGAAAGTGGAGCGAGTTCTTTTTCCTGCGCGCCATCAACGCCAATTTCCGCGGCGGCGATGCGCGCGGTGCGGAGGCGCTGGCCAAATTTGCCGCCGCGAATTCCGCGCCCGCCGAGATGCGCGTCGAGGCGCTCGGCCAGCTCGGTCAATGGGCGAAGCCGCCGCGCCGTGACCGCGTCGTCGGAGTTTTCCGGCCGCTGCCGGAGCGCGATGCCGCCGTGGCCGCTGCCGCGCTACGGCCGGAGATCGGCGGGCTTTTGCAGAATGCGCCCGAGCTAGTTCGCGCCGCTGCTGCGGAGGCGGCGGGCCGGCTCCACGTCGCCGAGGCTGGTGCCGCACTTTTCTCACTCGTCGGCGATTCGCGGGCGTCAGCTCCGCTGCGTGTGGCTTCGCTCAGGGCGCTCGCTGAATTGAACGACGCGAAGCTCGACGCCGCCATCGAACTCGCCGGCCGCGCGCCGGAGGAGGCATTGCGCGTCGAGGCCAATCGTTTGCTCGCCGCCACGGGCAGCGCGGCGGCGGTGCAGCATTTGGCGGAGGCGCTCGACAAAGGCACGCTCTCCGAAAAGCAGGGCGCCTTCACCGCGCTCGGTGCGATGAAGCGCATCGAGGCGGAGAATGTCCTCGTGGGGTGGCTCGGAAAACTCGTCGCCGGCCAGGTCAGCGCCGAGTTGCGGCTCGATTTGATTGAAGCCGCCGCGGGCAAAAATTCGCCGCAAATCAAAGCCGGTCTCGCCGCCTACGAAGCCGCACGCGCGAAGGGCGACGACCTTGCGCCGTATCGCGACTCGCTCGCCGGC
>JACQFS010000072.1 GCA_016199935.1 Verrucomicrobiota bacterium | reverse complement strand
GCACTCACCAAGTCCACGACGAACACCGTCACCCTCAGCGGCGCGAACTCTTACTCCGGCGGCAGCACCGTCAGCGCCGGCACGCTCGCGCTGGGCGCGAACAACGTCCTCGCGGATTCCGGCGCGGTGGCGGTGGACGGCGCGACCGCCGTCTTCAGCTTGGGCACCAACAGCGACACTGTGGGCGTGGTGACGTTGAAGAACGGCGGCTCCATCACCGGCACCACCGGCGTGCTGACGGCCAGCGCCTACAACGTCGAGAGCGGTTCCATCTCCGCCATCCTCAACGGCAGCGGCGCGCTCACCAAGTCCACCACCAACTCCGTCACGTTGACGCGGACCAACGCTTACACCGGTCTGACCACCGTGAACGCGGGCGTGCTGACTCTCCAATCGGCCGCGGCGCTCGGCGCGACCAACAACGGCACGGTGGTCAACTCCGGTGGTGCCGTGGAATTTTCCGGCGGCCTCGTGGTGGTGGGCGAGTCCCTGACTTTGAGCGGAGCCGGCCCGGCTGGGAACGGCGCGTTGCGCAGCGTGAGCGGCACCAACCGCTGGGAAGGCAATCTGGTGATCAGCGCGGACGCGACGGTCGGCGCGGACACCCACCCGCTGACGCTCGGCAGCGGAACGACTTTTCTCAACACCATCAACCTCACCGGCGGCACGTTGACGACGGTGGGCAACGGCAACGTCACGGTCAATTCCTCGATCTCGGGCAGCGGCGGTTTCACCAAGAACGGCACGGGGACGCTGAGTTTCACCGGCACCGCCAACAGCTACGTCGGCGACACGACGGTGAACGACGGAACACTTTCCCTGAATGTCACCGTGGGCAATCTCGCCTTGGGCGGCAATCTGATCATCGGCGATGACATCGGCGCGGCCAACTCCGCCGTGGTGCAATTGCAAAACAGCAACTTCATCCCGACCACGGCCAATGTGACGATCGCCAGCGACGGCCGACTCGACTTGAACAACCGCGACAATCAATTCAACAACCTGACCGTGGGCGGCGGCAATGCCATCACCGGCACCGGCACGCTGACGGTGGCCGGGGACGTGACGGGCAACGCCAGCGCCACCACCGCGACCATCACCGGCAAATTGGCGCTGGCGAACGTGAGCATTTTCAACATCGCCGAGGGCACGGCGGCGACCGATATGCAGGTGAGCGCGGTGATCTCGGGCGCGGGCGGCGTGGACAAGGGCGACCTCGGCCTGCTGGAGTTCACCGGGATCAACACCTACACCGGCGGGACCACCGTGGACGCCGGCACGTTGAAGATGTCCGAGCGGCGGGCGCTGGGCACCGGCGATCTCACGATCAATGGCGGGGCGGAACTTCAGGCCAACTGGCATGATTCCGCCAACAATGCCGCCGTCACTTCCCTCACCATTGATGACGGCACGATCAGACGCATTGACGCCAGCGGCAGCCCGACGAAGTTCACGGGCACGGTGCTCCTGACGACGACGGGCAACGCGTTCCTCACTGACGCGGGCGGCGACGGCGCGGGCGGCTATTTGCAATTTGGCGGGCCGATCAACATTGACAGCGGCACGCTCACGCTGAACGCCGCGAGCAGCGCGGATGAAGTCCGGTTGGATTCCTCGGCGGCGCAGGACATCACGCTGGCGGCGGGGGCGACCTTGGCCACGACGGGAGCCGGAACCAAACTCATCGGCAGCACCTCGGCGCGCAATTTCATCGGCCAGGGCATCACCGGCTCGGACTCCACATTGTCGCTCGGCAGCAACACGACTTTCAATTCCAGTTCCACCCTCACCATCAACGGCGCCGGCCTCGGCGGCCTGACCGTGGCCGGATCCGCGGCGGTCGTGGACGCTTTGCTGACGACCGCGCGCGTGCAGGGTTTGAGCGGCACCGACGGCACGCTGACCATCGCGTATGCGAACGAGAACTCGACGAACACGTTCAGCAAGGCGCCCTCGTCGGCGAGCAACCTGCGGCTGGGCTTCGACGTGACCGGCGGAACGACGAACACTGTGTATTCGCTCGGCGCCGCGGCGAACGATCTCGCGAACTGGAATGGTCTCGTGGTCAAAGGCGGCCGCGTGGAACTGGCGAAAGACGAAACGCTGACCGGCACCGGAACCAGCACGCTCGACATCACGGGCGGAACTTTCGTCCTCGCCGGCGGCAGCCCGTTGACCGCGCGGACGCTGACGATTGCCGGCCAGGCGACCTTGAGCGGCGGACAGTTGGATGGCGGTCTCGCCGCCAGCCACGGAAAATTGATCGTCAGCGGCGACGTGGAATCCGACGGCACGACGCTGACCCACTCGCCGGACATCACGATGAACATTTCCGCCGGGACAAATTTCATCAACGGTTCCACTCCCTTGACCGGCCTCGGCACGCTGACCAAGACCGGCGCCGGCACCGTGCAGGTGGACCAGCAGATCGGCGGCAGCACGGTGGTCATCAATCAGGGGACGCTGCTCCTGGGCGCGGCCCAGCGCATCAACGGCCAGGCCAACCTGAATCTGGCCGGCGGCACTCTCGACACGGGCGGGTTGAGCGACACGATCGGGACGCTCACGTTGTCGGCCACCTCGACTCTTGAGATGGGGAACGGCGCCAGCATCTTGCATTTCGGAAAAAGTTCCTCCGCCACCTGGACCGGCGGGGTGCTGAACATCGTGGATTGGACCGGCAGCGGTCCGGGCGGCGGCGGCGGCGGGACCGATCAGATTTATTTTGGCACGGACGCCAGCGGCCTCACCAGTGGCGAGCTCAGTCTGATTCGGTTCGTCGATCCCAATGGTCTGACGGGCACCTATGCCGCCACGATGCTGAGTTCCGGCGAGATCGTCCCCGTGCCCGAGCCGGCCACCATCGTGAGCGTCATCTTTCTCATCGGGTGGGTGGGCTGCCGCGAACGCGCCCGGATTCGGCGGTGGCTGCCGCGACTCGCACCACCGGGTTTGCACGACGCCCATGCTGTCGGTTCATGAAACTCCGCAAGGTGGGGAGGATAAAGCAGCGCCGCGGCGGAGTATCGGGCGGGGGTTGGCCCGCCGTCCGACGGCTCAGTTCCTTTTCACCGCGTCGAACTTCGGGAGCTTCTCACGATAGTCGGTGGGGGACTGGCCGGTGAGCTTGCGGAAGATGCGGTTGAAGTGCGTGAGCGACTGGAAGCCGACCTCGTAGGCGATCTCGCTGATGCGCAGGTTCGGGTTGAGCAGAAGATTTTTCGCCTTCTCCACGCGCACGCGCGAGACGTATTCGGTGAAGTTGATGCCGGTGGCCTTCTTGAACAGCTTGCAGAAATAAAAGCTGCTGGTGTTGACGGCCTTGGAGACCAGGCCGAGCGAAAGCTCCTCGGTCTGGTGGTCGTGGATGAACTGCTTGGCGCGCGCGATGACCGGCGGTTCCGCGTTGGCCTCCTGCACCGCGAGCTGGTTGCTGATGACGCTCAGGTGCTGGCCGAAGATGGTGAGCAGGCGGACCATCGCCTCGTATTGTTTGGGCGAGATGATGCGCGTGTGGAAATAAGCCTCCTCCATCTGCTTGAAATCCGTCTTCAATCCCCACTGCACGAGCTGGCGCGTGGTCCTGTCAAACATCGCCTTGGTGGGTTTGCGCGTGAAGACCTGGCCGGTCTGGAGGTAGCCGACGAGTTCCTTGCCCAGCCGGATGGGCACCGCCGTGTCGCACATCCCCGCAAAGCACGTCGCGGAGCAGGAGTCGTCGTCGGCCTGCTGGGAAATTTTTTGCTGCACCTCCAGGCACGCGGCACAGGTGCGGCTGGTTTTCGCCATCAGCGCACAAAACGGGTTCTGGTCCTTCTTGCCGTGATGCGCGACCTGCCAGACTTCGGCCGGCCGGAGCGTGAGGGGCATCCCCGTGGCCGCGCTGAATGCCCGCTCGTAATCCTGAAACATCCGCGACTTGGAGAGTTGCTCGAGCAGATGCCGGTTGGCCTTGTCGTTCACGTCGCGGAGCATGGCCGTCCGCGCGGGCGGCGGCAAGGATGAAGCCGCGGATGAAGCCGTGGCGGGCGGCGGCGCGGGCACCGGGCGGGCGGACTTCGGCCATGGTTTGTCCTGCGCGTGACAAGGCCCGTTCGGGGCGCACGCACAGCCGTTGATGTTTCCATTGCTCATCAGAATACCTCCACTTTCAAACCCGTGGCCTCGCGCACGACGCGGGCGATGTGGGAAAGCGTTCGCAACGGCAGGTGACCGCAGGCCGCGTCGGCTGTCGGGCTGGACGCCGAATAAATCTGGACCCCCGCGATGCACGCGCCGTCGTTCACGAGGCTGCGCAGCCGGAAAATGTAGCGCTGAATCTCCGCGTCATCCGGCCCGCGGCCATGCACGGAGGGGAAAAGGGTCTGCACGATGATCGGTCGCCGGCGCGCGAAGCGGAGCAGCTTGGCGGTGATCTGGTCGAGCGTGAGGTCCGACGGGCGGTTGACGATGCTCATCCATTCCTGCCCCCCCGCGTCGAGCTTCACCCACACTTCATCGTCGGCGCAAAAAAGCTGGAGCGCGCGCTCCACCTCGGGGCGATCCAGTCCGGAGCCATTGGTGAGGAGCGCGATCTTGAAGAATGGAAACCGCTGTAACGCGCGCAGGTGCATCACCGCCTCGACGGCCTCGGCGAATTGCGGGCAGAGCGTCGGCTCGCCGTCGCCGCTGATGGCGACCAGTCGGAGCGGGAAGCTGCGTGGCTCGCCCGGCTCCGGCTCACACCGCTCGGTCACGCCCGCGAGCGCGCGCGCCAGTTCCTCCGCGAGCGCGTCCGGATCAATGCGCCCGCACGGCACCGCGCGCCGGCGATCCACCGAGCAATAGATGCAGTCGAAGTTGCAATCGCACGCCGGGTTGAAATTGAGATCCACGCACACGCCGCCGGCGCGCGGGCAGAGCTTCAGGCACGCATAACGTCCGGTGACGGGAGGCATATCGAGCGTCGGAGGCATCGTTAAAAAGTGGCCGGCGCCTCAGCAGTCGCCGGTGTGTGGTTCGCACGGATCATTGCCCGAGAGGAAATCCGCCAGCCACCCGGTCAGCTCTTCGCCGACCAATTCCGCCGGCGGCTGCGTCGCCCGTGGAGGCGTGGTCGCCCCGGCCAGACTGGGCTGGTTTACGGCGCGGCCCGGCCACCGGGCCGGAGCCGACGTTTCACGGGCAAGGAGGTCGGTTTTCATGCCCGTTCGATAACTCAACGCCGCCCGCCGCCCTCTCCGTTCTTTGCCAAAGGTGGTGACATTTTTGGCTTGGCGCTTCCGGACCGCCGCGCGCGTCCGGCAAGATTCAGCCACGCTTTGCCAAGATCTGAAATGCCGGACGGGCCAACGGCGTCCAAGTTCACACCCGAACACCCCACAACACCATGAAGCCCAAAAACAAAAAACCGAAAGTCCCGGCGGCGGTTCATTTCGAACTTGCCGCCACCGCCGCGCGCGAAGTCTGCGTCGCCGGCTCCTTCAACGACTGGCATCCCGCCGCCTCGCCAATGATTGACCTCGGCGGTGGACGCTGGGCCAAGGATCTCGCGCTGCCGCCGGGTGCCCACGAATACCTCTTCGTTGTGGACGGCCAGTGGTGGCCCGATCCCGGTGCGCGGGCGACCGTTCCCAATCCGTTCGGCGGCGTAAACAGTGTGGTGACCGTTGCGAGCCGGGCCGCAATGTGAAATATGTGCTAGGTTTTTGACGTCAGCCGAACCGAAGGATCCCCCCTATGAAAACCAAAAACAAAAAAACCTCCGTCTCCGTCGTCGTCACCGACCGCGCCGGCCACCGCCGCGCCACCGCGCCCATCATCGAACTCGCGCCGCTCAAGGTTCACATCCGCAAGATCATGGTGCCGCTCGATTTCTCCGAGCCGTCGCACCAGGCGCTCCGCTACGCCCGTGTCTTTGCCGAGCAGTTTGGCGCCAGCATCACGCTCATCCACGTCGTCGAGCCGATGCTTTATCCCGCCGAGCTCGGTTACGTTCCGCTCGCCACCGAGGACTTGGACGAGAAACGCATGGAGGAAATCCGCGGCCGCCTCGACGCGCTCGCGAAGGATCTCGGCAAGACCGTGAAGGCGGACACCGTGCTGCGCCTCGGCCGTTCGTGGCGGGAAATCTGCGACGCGGCCAAGGCCGCCGACACCGACCTGCTCATCATCGCCACCCACGGCTACACCGGCATCAAGCACGCGCTCCTCGGTAGCACCGCCGAGCGTGTCGTCCGCCACGCGCCGTGCCCGGTGCTCATCGTGCGGAGTGACGAGCACGACTTCGCGTAAGGCAGTAAACACAGCGGCTGGATGCCGCGTTCGGCCCGCGTAAGGCACGCTCGACGGGTTGATCCGCCACTTTGGCATTGCCTGTTTGCGCAGGCCGCTGCTAATCCTTTGCTCGCATTTCCAAAGCAAGACCATGAGTGCCAAGAACCTGTTTCCAAAACTCCACAACGCCATGTGGCCGGGCCTCGTCGGCAAAGGCGGCGAGGGCGCAGAGCCGTCCATTGACCTCGACACCATGCTCGACCTCACCGCCGCGGCCGAGGTCGGCGGTGTGAAGTTCGATGGCGTGGACATTTTTCTCTACGACCCGCACGTCTCGATTGACATCAGCGACGACGGCATCAAGGCGCTCGCCGACAAGATTGCCGGCAAAGGTTTCACCGTCGGCTCGGTGGTCGCGCCCGTGTGGTTCGATGGCAACGCGATGGGCGACGAAGGCAAGCGCGCCGGCTTCGTCACCGCCGTGCGCAAGGCCTGCCGCATCGCCAGGCGGCTCCGCGAAATCGGCATCCGCCCCTACGGCATCGTGCGCATTGATTCCGCCGCGAGCGTCAGCGACTGGGACAAGGACCCCATCGGCAACACGAAGCTCATCGCGCAAACCTTCCGCGAAGCCGCGACCGTCGCCGAGGATCACGGGGAACGCCTCGCCGCCGAGGGCGAAATCTGCTGGGGCGCGATGCACTCGTGGCGCGAGATGGTGAAGCTTCTTGAACTCGTGGACCGCCCGCAGACCGTCGGCTTTCAGGCCGACATGGCGCACACGCTCCTCTACACGATGGGCTTCAACGCCGAGCAGGACGCCATTCTCCCTGCCGGCTACGATTGGAAGGACAAGAAGGCCCTCGACAAGGCGCTCGCCACGCTCACCGCCGCGCTGCGCCCGTGGACGATTGATTTCCACGTCGCGCAAAACGACGCGACGGTCAAAGGCTCCGGCGGCCACGACAAGACCGGCAAGCACTGCCAGGTCAACGATCCCAACGGCAAGCTCAACATCCCGCACCACGCCGGCTTCTGGCTGCGCGACGAGAAGGGCGCGCTCACCAAAAAGTTTGCGCACATCTGCTGGGACGGCTGCATGTTCCCCAACGCCGTGATGAAGCAGCAGGAGACGTGGAACAACATCCTCGCCTCGATGATCAACGTCCGCGAGCAGCACGGGTGGAACACGCTTTAGCCTTCCCGGAAATTTTCCCGCGAATCACGCCAACCACACGAAACTGAATCCGCCTTCGCGCCTTTCGCGTGATTCGCGGGCAACTCACAAATCACCATGCCAAAGAAACCACTCCGCATCGGCCTCATCGGCTACGGCTTCATGGGCCGCGCCCACAGCAACGCCTTCGCCCAGGTCGGGCATTTCTTCCCCTCCAGCTACCAGGTCGTCCTTCAGGCCGTCTGCGGCCGGGACGCCGCCGCCGCGCAGGCCTTCGCGGACAAGTGGGGCTACAAGTCCATCGAGACGGACTGGCGGAAACTCATCGCGCGCGACGACATTGATGTCATTGACATCGCCACGCCGAACAACCTCCACGCCGAGCAGGCCATCGCCGCCGCCAAGGCCGGCAAAATGATTTTTTGCGAGAAGCCGCTCGCACTGAACTCGAAGGAAGCTGAGCAGATGGTCAAGGCCGTGGACAAATTCGGCATTCCGAACATGGTCTGGTATAACTACCGCCGCTGCCCCGCCGTCACGCTCGCCAAGCAACTCATTGACGCCGGCAAGCTCGGAAAAGTTTTCCACTACCGCGCCAACTTTCTCCAGGACTGGACCATCAGCCCCGAACTCCCGCAGGGCGGTGCCGGCCTCTGGCGGCTCGACGCGAAGGTTTCCGGCAGCGGTGTCACCGGCGACCTGCTCGCGCACTGCATTGACACCGCCCTCTGGCTCAACGGCGGCATCAAGGACGTCACCGCCATGACCGAGACGTTCATCAAGGAGCGCAAGCACACGCTCACCGGCAAAGTGCAGAAGGTCACCATTGACGACGCGTGCTCGTTCCTCTGCCACTTCAACAACGGCTCGCTCGGCCTGTTCGAGTCCACCCGTTACGCCCGCGGGCACAAGGCGCTCTACACTTTCGAGATCAACGGCGAACACATGAGCCTCAAGTGGGATCTGCACGACCTGCATCGCCTCCAGATTTTCGACCACAAGGACGTCGGCACCGAGCGCGGCTGGAAGAGCGTCCACGTCAGCGACGGCGATCATCCGTATTGCGGCAACTGGTGGGTGCCCGGCCTTCAGCTTGGCTACGAGCACAGCTTCGTCCACGCGGTGGTCGAGTTCATCGCCGGCCTCGAGAACGGCAAGGGCGCGCGCCCGAACTTTAACGACGGCCTCGCCACCGACTACGTCGTGGACGCCGTGCTCGACTCTGCCAAGTCCCACAAGTGGACCAAGGTGAAGCAGGCCAGGCGGGTGAAGTGAATCTTTCTCGATCCAAACAGTCTGAAACGCTAAGTTAAAACCACCATGAAAACCAAACTCATCCTCTCCCTCGGAATCTCCGCCGCGTTCACCACCGCAGCCCTCGCCGAACTCGAACTCGGCGATGCCGCCAAACTTCCCGCCGCCGCCAAGACGGCCGGCGTCACCTACGACAAGCAGATCAAGCCGATCTTCGAGAAGTCGTGCGTGAAGTGCCACAGCGGCGAAAAGCCCAAGGGCAAATACAGCATGGAAAGCCTCGCGGCCATCCTCAAGGGCGGCAAGGAAGGCAAGGGTGTCGTCGCCGGCAACAGCGCCAAGAGCCCGCTCGTCCACATGACCGCGGATCTCGTGAAGGACATGGAGATGCCGCCCACGGACAAGCGCGACAAATATCCCGCGCTGACCAAGGACCAGATCGGCCTCGTCCGCGCGTGGATTGACCAGGGCGCGAAGTAAACGCGGGCCGAGTCAGATAAATGTCGAAGCCTCCGGGAAACCCGGGGGCTTTTTTGTTTGGAGCGCGGAGCTCCAGCTCCGCGTGTTGGTGGTTTGGCTCCGGCTTCAGAATGGAGCTGAGGACGAAAGACGAAATTGGAACGCGCAGAGCTGGAGCTCTGCGCTCCGTTCACTTCACCACCGGCTGCGTCCACGCGCGCTCGAACTCGGGTTGCTCGTTTGAATCCTTCTTCGGCTTCGAGGAAGTCACCAGCGCGCGCACGTAAAGTTCATCCCCCTTCAGCGCGTAGCCCGCCTTCGTCCCCTTCACCGTCGCGAGCACCTTGCCGATGTCGCCACTGTAGCGGTGCGTCACGCGGATGGCGTCGCCCTTGGCCGTGCGCACCGGCTCGCTCTTGCCGTCGTAGCCCTTGCGCGTGCCGATGAACTCGGTCACGTAGGTCACCCCCGGCTCGGCAGCGATTTCGAGCGTCAACTCGCTCTGGCTTCGCTTCACTTCCTTCAGCGTCACGCCGGATGACGCGTAAAAATCCCCCACCTCCATCGCCGCGATGAGTTTCTCCGGCGTCAGCTCCGTGGCGCGCACGAAAATCCAGCCGCGACCCACGTTCGAGTTGGTCGCCGAGAATTTGTGGTAATGATGCGCGTCATCCGTGCCCATGCCGAACATCGGCTCCAGCCCGAGTTGCCCGAGCCGCTGCGTCAGCACGATGTCCCAGATGCGGTCCGTGCTCGCGTGAACGGAGTCGCCGGAATTATGGACGGTCGGATGGCCGTTATAGACCTCGAAGAAGCGTTCGCGTTTCACCTGCGCCAGTTCCTCGGCCGTCACGCCCCAGCCGAAGTTCGGGTGGTTCAGGTGCGGAATCATCGGCACGCCCGTGCGCTCGCGCTGCGCGAAAACGGCGTTCACGTTGTTCTGCATCACCTCGAGCACGCTGTCGCCGCCCTGCGGTGCGATGCGCTCCTGGATGTTGTGGACGTTCATGTGGATGGGCGAAGTCTTGTAGCGGTCGGTGAGTTCCTCGCACTGCATCAGCAGAAATTTCCCCGGCTCCTCGAACTTGCCGCGATACTCTTCGAGTCTTTTCAGCCGCACCTCTTTGCCCTTCTCCCCGTCACGTTGCTCGACCCAATCCTTGCCGAAGCGCTTGAGATATTTTTCCAGCGCCACCGGGCCGCCCTTGGCCTTCGCCGCGTTTGCCCACTTGTTGGAGTTCTGGAGCGTGTTGTGGTCGGAGATGCCGAGGAAGTCGTAGCCGTGCTGCCGATACCAGTCGGTGATCATCTCCGGATAGTCATCACCGTCGCTCCACAGCGAGTGCGTGTGGAGGTTGCCCTTCCACCAGCGCGCCGGTTCGGCGGCGGAAACGGTGAGGGTGAACAGGAATGCCGCGACGACGCAGCCGGCGCCACGACGAAGAAATGTTTCGGGATGCATTGCGCGCGAGTGTAGCGGCGGCCCGGAGTCTGGCAACCTCCCGTCTTGAGCCGAGTGCGGACTTGCGCGCCGCGTCACGCCGTGACAAAAACCGCGGCCACTGATGAAACTGCGCCGGTTGATCGCGTGCCTGTCCCTGCTGCTCATAGCGGGCGTGCCCCACCTTCGCGCGGACGATTGCCAATACCGCGTCGGCCTGAGCCTCAAGCTGCTCGACCTCCCACCGTGGAGCTTCACCACCTACGGCGAGTTCCGCAAAACCGACAGCCACACCTTGCACGACGGCATGGCGTTTTGGGAAAAACTCCAGTTCGACTATTTCACGAACCTCACGCTGTGCGTGAACTACACCTATGTGGACGTGGAAACGACCAGTGCGAAAAGCGGCCTCACGCGCTGGCAGTCCACACACCGCGCCGAGTTTGAAGCCAATCCGCATTGGCACGTGGCGACCAACGTCACCTTCCGCATCCGCAACCGCTACGAGCACCGCTGGGTCGAGGTTCGCGGCACGAATGACCGCACCCGCCACCGGCCCGAGCTGGTGTTCGAGACGAGCCACCTCGGCCCGCTCACGTCCATTTTTGTGAACGACGAAGTCTTCTACGACTGGAATCTCCGTCGCCCCACCGAGAACCGCTTCACGCCGCTCGGGTTGGAGTGGCGGCTCTCGAAGCAGGTTTCATTGCGCACGTATTATTTCTGGGACCATTTCCGCTCGGGCAGCCAGTGGAACGACATGCATGTGTTCTACACCGTGTTCGATGTGTCGCTGAAGTGAGCGGAGCAAGTCCGGCGGACCGCGAGCCTTCCCGGCTCGCAGCGGTTGCGAATGGAACAGGGCTTGAAAAGTTTGTGGATCGTTCCGCCAAAGTGGCCGCTGCGAGCCGGGACGGCTCGCGGTCCGGGGCAGTGTCCGGATGCGCCCGTGCGCCGCGGAACGATTGCGCCCCGCTTGACTCACCCGCGGCGGCTGCCGAGACTCGGCGCATCCCATGAATGCTCCATTGCTCAAGCGGCTCCCCGCTCGTTTCACCGTGTGCCTCGTGCGCGTCGTTCCGCATTTCGTTCTCGTCCTCGTCCTCGTCCTCGTCCTCGGTCCGCGCGCGCGCGCCACGGTCACGCCCATTCACCTTTCGGATGTCGGCGCGGCGAAGGTGGACATCACGCCGGATTATCCGGTGCGCCTCAGCGGCTACGGCGGCCGCCGCACCGAGCATGAAGCGGTCGAGCAGCGCATCTTCGCCAAGGCGCTCGCGCTCGGCGCGGATGCGGAAGGGCCGGCCGTGCTCGTGACGGTGGACAATTGCGGCGTGCCCGCGTGGATGCGCGACGAACTCGTGAAACGTCTCGCCGCGAAAACCAAAGTCGTGAATGACCGTGTCGCCATCTGCTCCAGCCACACGCACTCGGCGCCGATGCTCACCGGCATTTTGCCGAATCTTTTCAGCACCAACATTCCGCCGGAGCACCTGGCGAACATCGAACGCTACTCGCGCGAGCTGATGGACAAGCTCGAACAGGTCGCGCTCGCCGCGCTCGCCGACCGTCAGCCGTCGAGGCTTGCCTATGGTTTCGGCCACGTGAGCTTCGCGCACAACCGCCGCGCCTACGCCTTCCGCCCCGAGGATCATTCACTGCCCGCGCTGCGCGTCACCGGCGCCGACGGCAAGGTCCGCGCGGTGCTGACGAGCTACGCGTGCCATTGCACCGTCGTGAGCTTCAACAAGGTCCACGGCGACTGGGCCGGCTGCGCGCAGGAATTTTTGGAAAAGGAATTTCCCGGCGCGATCGCGCTCACCGCCATCGGCTGCGGCGCGGACCAGAACCCGAACCCGCGCGGCACTTACGACTACGCCATCGAATACGGCAACGCCCTCGGCGCGGAGGCAAAGCGGCTCGCCGCCGGCACGCTCAAGCCGCTCACCTCACGCCTCGAATGCCGCACGAAACAAATCGAGCTGCCCTTCGACAAGTTGCCCACGCGCGCCGAGTGGGAGACGCGCGCGAAAGACAAGGGCGCCAACACCGCCTATCACGCGCAGGTGCAGCTCGCGAAGCTCGACCGCGGCGAGAAGCTGCCGCCCAAGCTCCCGTATCTCGTGCAGGTCTGGAATTTCGGTCGCGACCTCGCGATGGTTTTCCTGCCGGGCGAGGTCGTGGTGGACTACTCGCTGCGGCTCAAGCGCGAGTTCGACTCCGAGCGGCTCTGGGTCAACGGCTACGCCAACGACGTGCCGTGCTACATCCCGTCCGAGCGCGTGCTCGCCGAGGGCGGCTACGAGGGCGCGACCGCGATGCTCTACTACGACCGACCGACGCGCTTCGCGCCCGGCCTCGAGGACCGCATCGTGGGCGCGGTGCACAAGCTGATGCCGAAGGAGTTTTTGCGCTGATCCCTCGCGACTCGAATTCGCGGCCTTCGCTCTTGTCCTCACCCCTCACCCTCCATCCCTCTCCCCATTGAGGGGAGAGGGAAGTCGGTCTGGACGCGTCGACGGATGCAGGCCTGCTCGCCGACCAACGACGCTTGAAGGTTCTCCCTCTCCCCTCAACGGGGAGAGGGCCGGGGCGAGGGGTGAGATCGCGCCGCGCGCTTTCCGAAGTTTCCTGCCAGAGACGTTGGCGCGGCTTGCGGTGGAGACGTCGCGCCCGTAAAATTTCGCCGTGCTTCTGTGGCGTGAAAAAATTCCGGCCGACTGGCTGCCCAAGGTTTTGGCGAACCTCCCGGCCGTCCTCGTGGACCACGCGCACCTCGAGCGCAAGGCCGCGACCACCGCGCTCGTGCTGGAAAAATACCGCGACCTCTTCGGCCGCGTGGAGGAACTCAACGCCATCGCCATCGAGGAGCTGCAGCACTTCGGGCTCGTGCTCCAGTTGCTCAAGCGCCGCGGGATTCCGTTCACCGAGCCGCGCCGCAGCCCGTGGATTTCCGGCCTGATGGGCAGCGTGCGCCAGGGCGTGCGCGTGTCGGTGATTGATCACCTGCTCGTCTGCGCGTTCATCGAGGGGCGGAGCTGCGAGAAATTTCAAATCCTCGGGCGTGAGCTCGAAGGGCGCGACGACGAGCTGGCGAAATTCTACGCGAGCCTCGTCGAGTCGGAGGGAAACCATTACGCCACCTTTGTGCTCATGGCCCGCGCGATTGACGACGCGGAGACGGAACGCCGGCTGGACTTCTACCTCGACCTCGACGCGCAGCTCATCCGCGTGCCGAACCCCGAGCCGATGCTGCACTGAGGCCGCGTGGCCGCGGACGTGAGTCCGCGGGATTTTTTAGGAAGACAGTCACCCGCGCTCTCACGAGCGCGGCCACACCGAGCCTCACGCGATCCGCGCCGTCAGCCCGCCGTCGATCGTCACCATGTCGCCGGTCATGTAGTCGTTCTTCACGAGCATCAGGATCACGTCCGCGACCTGGTCGGCGGTGCCGTCGCGGTGGAGCGGGATGCGGTTGTCCAAATTATTTTTGCGCTGCTCGGGCGTCATCTTCTCGTGAAATTTCGTCCACACCACGCCGGGTGCGACGCAGTTGACGCGGATGTTGTCGTTGGCCAGTTCGCGGGCGAGCGCGCGCGTGAGCTGCGGGATCGCGCCCTTCACGGCCTGATACGCGAGGTTGCCGACGATGGCGAGCTTGCCCGCCGTGGAGGAAATCAAAACCACCGCACCCTCCTTGCGCTGTTTCATGTGCGGCACCGCCGCGCGACAGAGATAGTAAATGGCGTGGACGTGGACATCGAACGCCGTGTGCCACGCCTCGGGCGTGAGGTCGAGGAGGTTGCCCGGCACCGGCCCGCCGGCGGAATGCACGAGCACGTCGAGCGCACCGAGGCGCTTCACCGTTTCCTCGACGGCACGCGTGCACTCGGCCGGCTTCGCGACATCGCCGAAGATCACTTCGCAACGGCGGCCGAGCGACTCGACGGCGCGTTTGGTCGCGCGCGTGTCGTCGTCCTCGCGCCGGCCGGTGATGGCGACGTCCGCGCCGTCCTTCGCGAGCGCGATGGCCGTGGCCGCGCCGATGCCCTTGGTGCCGCCGGTGATGAGGGCAATTTTGCCTTTGAGTTGCATGAGAGTTGCGATGCCTTTCTTCGTTGAGGGTTTCGAGTCGGAAATAAATGTTTAGCAGCGCGGCGAGCGGGCCTGCGCCTCGAACCATTCCGCCGCCTTCGGCAGCACCTGGCTCCAGTGAAAAGTCTTCGCGCGCTCCCACGCCTGCACGCGCCATTGCGTGTAACGCTCCGGCGAGCGCAGGCCGTCGCGCAACGCCTCGGCGAGCGACGCGGGCGTTTCCTCCGCGGCCACGAGGCCGGTCTCGTTGTGCAGCGTGGACTCGATCAGGCCGGCGACGGGATAAACCGCGGCGGGCGTGCCCATCGCGTTCGCCTCGATCACGTTCAAGCCCCAGCCCTCGCGCTGCGACGTGTGCAGGAGAAAATGCGACGCGCGCAGCAGTTCGTCCTTCTCGGCTTCATCAATCAGGCCGGTGAAATGCACGCTGCGCTGCATTTGCAACTCGTTGACCAGTTCCTTCAGCATCTTCTCCTCCTCGCCCGTGCCGACAACGGTCAGCTCCGCGCGCACGCCGAGGTGGACGAGGTGATGCACCGCACGGATCGCGTGCGCGATGCGTTTGTTCGGCGCGAGCCGCGAGACGACGATGAGCCGGAGCGGCTCGCCGAGCGGCTTGGGCGGCAGTGCCGGCAGCGCATTCGTGTGCACACCGTAGGGAATGATCGTCACGTCGCGCACGCCGTGCTCCACGAGTTTTTGTTTCGTGAAGGACGACGCGGTGAAGAACGGCACGCGGCGGTAGAACCAGTGCGTCCACCGTTCCTGCCAGCGGCCGATGGTGCTGATGGGCCACGGATAAAACGCGCGCCAGATCGGGCCGAGCACCTCGTGGATGTAGGCAATGTTGTTCGTGCCGCACCACCACGGGGCGAACCACGGGAGGCCGTGGTGCTGGTCCATCACGAGATCGAAACGCGGCTGCTGCCGAAACCATTTTCGCGCCGCGAAGATCGAGGAGACCATCCCGCCGCCGCGCACGATGCGGACGCCGTCGATGGTTTCCTCGCGCGCCGCGCCGGGGAAATCGTAGGCGAACCAGAAGACCTCGTGCCCGCGCCGGCCGAGTTCGGCGAGGTATTCGAGCGTGACGCGTTCGGCCCCGCCGGCGAGCGGGTTCTTCGGGTCACGCCAGTTGAGCATGAGGAAACGCATGGGTGCCGGATTGGCGACGCGCGTTTATGTCGGCGCGCGGGCGAAGTGCAAAGCTCAAAGTGCGGAGGCGCCGGAAAAGTGGGCACGGAGCGCGGGCCGTCTCGGCCCGCAGCGGCCAGGAAGCTCACGGCGCGTTGAGATTCGCCGAACCCGTCCGACCTTGCGCACCCGCTGCGAGCCGGGACGGCTCGCGGTCCGGCTGCTTTGAGCTTCCGTCCGCGCGGCTTTGCGTTCAACCATCGGCCGCTTGGCCAACGACCTCCAGCGCGCGCTCCGTTTCTTCCGCCCCGACCGGGCGCGCATCGCGTTTGTGTTCACGCTCATGCTCGTGAACATCGCGCTGAACCTCCTCAAGCCCTGGCCGCTCGCGCTCATCGTGGACTCGGTGCTCGGCGACAAGCCGGTGCCGGCGTGGATCGGCAGTTGGGCCGGCGGCGATTGCAAATCGTGCCTGCTGATTGTGTTCAGTCTGCTCACGCTCGGGCTGCATCTGCTCCAGGGCGCGCTCGGCGCGTGGCAAAACTTTCTCGCCATCGGCGTCGGGCTGCGCGGGCTTCAGCGCGTGCGCAACGACGTCTTCGCCTGCCTCCAGCGGCTCTCGCTCAAGTTCCATCACGGCGCGAAAAGCGGCGACCTCATCTACCGCGCCGCGTGGGACACGTTCTCGTTTCAGACTTTGTTTCAACAGGGCCTGATGACCACCGCGAGCGCGACCTGCTCGCTGCTGCTCATGGTCGTGGTGATGTGGCAGCTTAATTTGCTCCTCACGCTCGTCGCGCTCGCGACGGTGCCGCTCGTCGTCGCGGCGATAAAATTTTTCGGCAAAAAAATGACCGAGCGCGGCGCGGCGGCGCAACAGGCCGACAGCGCCGTCACCTCGCTGGTGCAACAGAACATCGCCGCGCTCCCGCTCATCCAGAGCTACACGCGCGAGGCCTCCGAGGAGGAGAAGTTCACCGCGCAGACCGCGAGCGCGCAGGAGAAACGCCTCGCGCAGCACGGCTGGGAACTCATCTACTGGCTCGCGATCACCGCGGCGTTCGGGCTCGGCACGGCGGCGATTGTCTATCTCGGCGCGACGCAGGTGCTCGGCGGCAAGCTCACCGTTGGCGCGCTGCTCATCTTCCTCGCCTACCTCGCGCAGCTTTACGAGCCGCTCAACCAGCTCTCACACGTCGGCGCGACCCTCGCCTCGGCCCGCGCGGGCGTGAAGCGCGTCTTCGAGATTCTCGACAGCCACGAGGAAGTGAAGGAGGCGCCGAACGCGCGGCGCGTTCAAAGTTCAAAGTTCAAAGTTCAAAGTTCAAAGTTGTCCGATTCCGCCGTGCTCACGGTTGACGGCGCGATCCGATTTGAAAACGTTTCGTTCCGCTACCAGCAGGAGCGCGAGATTCTCGGCGGCATCTCCTTTGAACTGAAGCCGGGCGAATCCGCCGCGATCATCGGCCCGAGCGGCGTGGGCAAGACGACGCTGATGAATCTGCTCCCGCGCTTTTACGATCCGACCGGCGGCGCGGTGAGGCTCGACGGCGCGGATTTGCGCGAGCTGAAGCTGAAAGATTTGCGCGAGCAGATCGCCGTGGTGCTGCAGGAGCCGATCCTGTTGCCGACGACGATTGCCGAGAACATCGCCTGCGGCAAACCGGGCGCGACCCGCGACGACATCGAGGCCGCCGCGCGCGCCGCGAATGCCGACGCGTTCATCCGCAAGCTGCCGCAGGGCTACGACACGCAGGTGGGGGAAGGTGCGGCGCGGTTGAGTGTGGGCGAGAAACAGCGCCTCAACCTCGCGCGGGCGTTTCTCAAGGACGCGCCGATCCTCCTGCTCGACGAGCCGACCAGCGCGCTCGACGCCGAGAGCGAGGCCCTCGTGGTCGCAAGCCTGAACGACTTGATGAAGGGACGCACGGTCCTGATGGTCGCGCATCGCCTCAGCACCATCCGCCGCGTGACGAAGATCATCGTGCTGGAAAACGGCCGCCTCGCCGAGATGGGCAGCCACGAGGAACTCCTCGCGCGTGGCGGCTACTACACCCGCGTGGCGAGCGGGCAGGTGAGTCTGGATTGAGGCGGAATGACTGCGATGAACTGGAACTCAGTCGAAACGAACTTCAACTACGGCGAAGCCGGGCTGTGGTTTGTCGTCTCGCTCGTCCTGTTTGCGCGGTCACGACGGCAACCGGAAACCCCACGCAAGCTCGGTGCCATCGCCGCCGTGGCATTTTTCTGCTTCGGCATCTCCGACCTGATCGAGGCGCAGACGGGCGCGTGGTGGGAGCCGATCTGGCTCTTCTTCTTCAAGGCCGCGTGCGTGCTCGTCTTCGGCGCGTGCGGTTGGAAATACCGCGTGTGGCTCAAGGAGCAGAAGCCGCCCGCCGATTGAACGCCACGCAATCCGCGTAGCGCACGCCGGTGCCGCCGAAGATGTCGAGCGCGGAGCCGATGGTGAGGTCCACGCGGCCACGACCGGCGCGCGTGACGAGTTCCAAATCTTCAAGCGACCGCGCACCGCCGGCGTAGGTCGAAGGAATCGGCGAGGCTTCGCCGAGCAGCTCGACCAGTTTCAAATCCACGCCACGGCACAGTCCCTCCACGTCCACGGCGTGGATGAGAAACTCCGCGCACTGCGCGGCGAGTCCGGCGAGCGTCGGCGCGGTCACTTCGAGTTCTGTGAATTTCTGCCACCGATCCGTGACGACAAAATATTTCCCGTCGCGCACGCGGCAGCTCAGGTCGAGCACGAGCCGCTCCCGGCCGATGGCGGCAACGAGTGATTTGAGCCGCTCCGCATCGAGCCGGCCATCGCGGAAAACCCACGACGTGACGATGACGTGCGACGCGCCGGCCTCGAGCCAGCCTTTTGCATTTTCCAGATTCACGCCGCCGCCGAGGTGCAGGCCGCCGGGATGCGCGGCGAGGGCGGCGCGCGCGGCGGCTTCGTTGCCGGGGCCGAGCTGGATGACGTGGCCGCCCGTGAGTCCGTCGCGCCGATAGAGTTCGGCGAACCACGCGGCGGATTTTTCCGAGACGAAGTTGGTGCGCAGGCCGGTGCCGCCGTCGGAGAGCGAGCCGCCGACGATCTGCTTCACCTGGCCTTCGTGGAGGTCAATGCACGGACGAAACACGCGCGCAAACTACGCGGCGCAGCGGCGCGCGTCGAGGGCCGAGCGGTTCACTTCGTCTTCGCCGGCGTCCGGAGGAAGGCCGCCTCGACTTCGGATTTGCGGACGGAGCGGCCGCGGAGGAACTGGATTCCGCGTTCGGTCCAGTCGACCACCACGATTTCCTTTCCCGCGCGCGCCAGGAAGTGAAACGCGACGACGCCATTTTCCTCGAGCAGCGTGGTGGTGTCCTCGGCGAACTGGACGCGTGAAACATAGAGGTCCGCGATGCGCGCGGTGCGGCCGTCCACGGTGAGCGCATCGCCGGGCTTGCGCGTGGCGGCCTGTTGCGGCGTGAGCTCGGGCTCGGCTTGCGCGCGCAGGAGAAGGTGCCAGTCGCGTTCGTTGGGTGTGAGCCAATGCAGGAGCACGGCGGTCGAGCCATCGGCGGCGGCGAGTTGGTATTCGTGACGGTCGAAGCGCGCGCGCGGCGCGGTGATCTCGACGACCGTGTGTTTGCGGATGCGCCAGATTTTTCCGGCCAGCATTCCTTCCGCGCCGACGAACAATGGCGACACGGGCGTGGGCGGCTTCACGATGGCGGCGGCGCGGCGCGGCGCGCGATTGCCGGAGCAGGAAAAATCACCGATGGAAAACCAGACGTAGAGCGCGAACATCGCCACCGACGTGACGGTGCCGGAAATTCCCGACGAGTTGTTTGGCCGCGTCGGGATCGCCGTCACGCTGGGGACGGGCTTCGGCAGACCGAAGGCGTTGCTCACCACGCCAGCCGGAAGGTCAATGCCGCGGTAGCACTCGACCTCGTTGCCGGTCCAGCTCACGACGATCTGGTGGTTGCCGGGACCGGCGTTGAAGTAATTCGCCACGTCGCCCAGCTCGACGCCTTCGGGTGCCTGCCCCTCGATGAAGTCCACACACGACTGGCTCACGAGCGTGACGCTGCACGGCCGGCCGTCGAGGTTCACGCTGTCGCCCACTCGCTTGGTCGCGGCCTCCTGCACGCTGATCGGGTTCGTCGGCTCGAACAAAGTGAACAGCCGCCACTCGACGCCGTTCTCGGTGGTTTCAAAGACGAGCGTGGCGGAGTGGCCGCCGTCGTCCACGACGTTGAACTCGTTCCAGAAATAACTTTCGCCGTCCTCTTCCACGCCCATCACCACACGCCCGACGACGCGGAACCGCCGGCCGGCGAGCGTGCCGGTCGCGCCGAGCTTCAGTGGAGTTGGATTTTGAAAGTCCATCGCGCGCGTTTGTGTTCAACGGAAAAAATGCGGGACGAAGCGGCTGAGGTTGCCGGTGATGCGGCGCGTGTCCTCGCGGATGCCGAGGCCGGCGGCCTCGTGATCCACGACCCACACGCCGCAGACAGGCCGGTGGCCATCGAAGTCCGGCACCGGCGCGAGCGCCTGAAACACGTGGCCTTCCGCGCCGTAATCGCCGCCGGTCTCCTCGACCACGATGCCGGACTCGACGAGCGCGACGTTGCTGCCCTCGCGGCTGAGTTTGGGTTTGCGGATGAAATGCCCGCCGAGCGGCGCGGCCGAGTCGAAGGCGGGCAGGAGATTTGGATGACCAGGAAAAAGTTCCCACAGCACCGGCAGCAGGCCCTTGTTGCTCAACAGCATTTTCCACGTTGGCTCGATGAACTGCACCGGCTCGCGCGCGAGGTGCGGCGCGAACTCCTCGTGCCAGAGCCATTCCCACGGATAAAGTTTGAAGCAGCGCGTGACGCGCCGGAGGTCGAGGTCCACGAAACATTTCTGCCGCGCATCCCAGCCGAGGTCCTCGATGTGGACGGCGAGCGCCTCGACGCCGGCCTGCGTGCAAGTGTCCCGCAGATACAAAATCGTCTGCTCGTCCTCAGCGTGCTCCTTCACGCCGCTGAAGTGAATGGTCGTGCCCGCGAAACGGCGCCACGCCTCGATGAGCCGCTCGTGGATCGAGTTGAACTGGTCGGCGTCCGGCCGCGTGTCCTGGAGCCAGAACCATTGCGCGACGGCGGCCTCGACGAGCGCGGTCGGCGTGTCGGCATTGTATTCAAGCAGCTTCGGCGGCGTGTGGCCGTCGAAAGCGAAATCAAACCGGCCGAAAAGGCTGAAGTCATCGCGCTCCCACGAGCGCGTGATCGCGGGAATCGCCGCGGACGGAATGCCAAGGCGGTCCCACCATTTCCGCTCGATGACGGCCTCGGCGGCAGCGATGCAGAGGTGGTGCAGCGTGTTGGCGGCGGATTCGAGCGCGCTGACTTCGCGCGCGTCGAGTTCGTAACACGCGGACTCGTCCCAGTAGGGGCCGTGCTCGTGCGAGTGATACGTGAGGCCGATGGACTCGACCTTTTCCTTCCAGTCGGGGCGGGGATGGCAGCGGTGGCGTTGCATCAGGACGAGGTGGAAAAGCCGCGCGACGAACTGCCGAAGCCGCTGCGCTTCACGTCGGTGCGCACGATCTCGGCGCGCGCGACGGCTTCGGGCGTGGGCGAGGAAAGGTTGGTGATGCTCTCGTGCGGCGCGGCGTCCCACTGGCCGCCGTGGTAGTAGCGTTGCTGCGCCGCGTCGAACTGGTTGTAGGGAAGCGGATACCACGCGCGAAACGGCGCGTGATAGTAGCCGACGCCGGGGACGTGGTGATTGTTGGGATAGACGTTCTCGGTGGAGATCGAGGGCGGGGGCGAGCAACTCGCAAACGTCCCGGAGGCGAGGCCGCCGAGGAGCACGAGCCGGATGCGCCGGGAGCGTTTCATCCGAGGGCGGCGGGCGCGAGCCCGTTCAACCGATCATCGCGGCGGCGATGATGATGCACACGCCGAGGATCACCGCGGCGCCGATGATGGCGGCGGCGATGTTCCGGTGCTCGAGGATCTCCTTGTTCAGATCGCCGGGCGTGCATTTGTCGAAGACCTTGTAGCCGACGATCGCCGCGGCGAGGCCGAACGCGGCGAACACAATCATGTAGGCGATGGCCTCCCACAACGTGGTGGCGTGCCACGCACGGGCGGGGGCGGCTTCCTCGGCGGCGCGCGCCGCGGATCCGAGGAGCGCGAGCAAAAGGCTGGCGGAGAGCAGGAGTTTTTTCATGGGCGGGATTTTGGCGAGCGTGCGCCGCGCCCGGAGGAAAAGCAACGGCCGGCTGCGCGGCGCGCCGGGCCGCGCGGGCTACGGCAGCATGGTGCAGTTGCTGAGGTTCGGGTCCTCGGTGAGCCCAAGCCAGTTCACCAAGTCGTTGGGCCCCGTGGTCTGCACGCTGCCGTCCTCATAGGCGAGGCTGCCCGAAAAAACGTGGATCGCGCTGGTCCAATTGCCATTGGTACCGACCGCGATGCAGGGGTAGACGCCGCCGCACATGCCGGCGCTGCCCGAGATGTTGCGGTCGCCAAAGACCTGATAGTGCGGCAGGTCCACGGTGGCTTCCGGGCAGACGGTGTAGCTCAGGGCATTGCTGCCAAGGGTCTGGAAGCCGCTGGCGCTGGTGGAGAAATCCGTCGCTGGGGATTTAGCGGAATCGGCCGGACAGACGAGCACCTGCGGCGTGAGGAGATCCTTCTGCAGCGGGAGGAAATGCGTCCAAGTGACGATGTTGCTCTGGCTGCCGCCGTTGTTGGTAGACACCTGCCACGGATTTTTTTCCTCGTTGTCATGCTGCCACATGTTCAGCGCGAGGGCGATCTGCTTGAGGTTGCTGCTGCATTTGGCCCGCTGGGCCTTGCTCTTGGCCTTCGCGAGCGCAGGCAGCAACAGGCTGGCAAGGATCGCGATGATGGCGATGACGACCAGCAGCTCGATCAGCGTGAACGCAGCGCGCCGCCGGGTCGGGGAAGGGGCTTGCATGGGGTTGGTGATAACGCCGCCGCGAGGCCGCGACAAGCGGTTAATTCATCCGACCGCCCATCCGCTTCTTGGGTCTGAGAAACTGCGCCTGTAACCGCTCCCGCCCGACGGCGTCATGCTCCTTCAACGAACCAAACACCGCCGCCCGACCGGGCCGGCACGAACAACCGAAGACTGCATTTTATGAAAACCACACCGTTGCTCCTCCTCACCGCGCTCACGCTCACTCTCACCCCGCTGGCCCGCGCCGCCGACGCCGAAGCCAAAGGCAAAGCCAAAGGCCCCGACGGCGGTCCCGGCCGCGCCGGCATGCAGAAGGCCATGGAGGACCTCGGCCTCTCCGACGAGCAGAAGGAAAAGTTCCGCGCTGCGATGCAGGAGCTGCGCGAGGTTCCGGCCGAAGAACGCCGTGACAAGATGACCGCGAAGATGAAGGAACTGCTCACCAAGGAACAGTTCGAGAAATGGGAAAAGGCGCGCGCGGCCGGTCCCGGCGGCGCTCCCGGTGCGGGTGGCGCCGGCTCCATGCGCGAGCGGATGCAGAAGATCATGGAGGAACTCGGCCTCTCCGATGAGCAGAAGCCCAAGGTCCAGGCCCTGATGCAGGAGCAGGGTCAGGCCATGCAGGGACTGCGCGATGCCTCGCCGGACGAACGCCGTGAGAAGATGCAGAAGGCGCAGGAGACGATGAGCGCGAAGATGAAGGAAATCCTGAACAAGGAGCAGTTCGAGAAATGGGAAAAGGTTCAGCGAAGCCGGGCGGCGTGAGTCGTCCGGCTACGGTTTTTTGGGGTAGAGCGGATTGGGACAGTTGAGACCAAGATTGCCCCACCGGCGGTGACGACGATTACACGAAACACGGTTCCCCATTCTCTTGCGTCCCTCGGGTCGCGTTCTGTTTTCCACATCTTGAACGATGCAAAACTAAAAACACTAGATACGGACAAGAGTGCGATGAGAGCGGCGAGCGGTCCAAACCGGCGAATCGAAACCGCAAAAATTAAGATGCATGGGATTGCCAGCCACAAGTATTTCCCGGGACGAACCAAAGTCCCGCCGGAAGCGGACATGCCATAGGCGAAGCCAAAATACAGACTAGCTCCGATGGCCGCTAAAAAAGTCAGGATTGTTACTACGACAAGAATTCCGATCGAACTTCCGTTGGTTATCTGCTTTGCCCCGTTTTCAGTCGTCGTCATAAACACACTCACACCGCCACCGGCGCCTTGATGGCGGGATGCGGGTCGTAGCCCACCAACTCGAAGTCCTCGAACTGGAAGTCGCGCAGATTTTTCACCGCGGGATTCACCTTCATCACCGGCAGCGGACGCGGCTCGCGCGTGAGCTGGAGCTTCGCCTGCTCGACGTGGTTCGCGTAGAGGTGCAGGTCGCCGAACGCGTGGACGAAGTCGCCCGGCTTCAGCCCGCACACCTGCGCGACCATCAGCGTGAGCAGCGCGTAGCTCGCGATGTTGAATGGCACGCCGAGAAAAATATCCGCGCTCCGCTGATAAAGCTGGCAGCTCAACTCGCCCTCGCTCACGTAGAACTGAAACAGCGAATGGCACGGCGGCAGCGCCATCGTCTCCACCTCGCCGGGATTCCATGCAGTGACGATCAGCCGTCGGCTGTCGGGATTCTTCCGAATTTGCGCGACCACGTTTTCGATCTGGTTGATCGAGCGACCGTCGGCCGTGCGCCAGTCGCACCATTGCGCGCCATAGACGCGGCCGAGATTTCCGTCAGCGTCGGCCCATTCGTTCCAGATATTCACGCCGTTTTCCTGAAGCCAGCGGACATTCGTTTCGCCGCGGAGGAACCAGAGCAGTTCGTAAATGATGCTCTTGAGATGAACCTTCTTCGTGGTGACGAGCGGAAAACCTTCCACGAGCGGAAAGCGCGCTTGTGCGCCAAAGACCGAGTAGGTGCCCGTGCCCGTGCGGTCGGCCTTGAAGCGGCCGTGGTCCATGACGTGGCGGAGGAGGCGGTGATATTCGAGCATCGCGGAGGGGGGTTTAACGCAAAGGCGCAAAGACGCAAACGGAAATTCAGATTCAAACGACTGACGGGTGCCGATCCGTCACGCGGTCGCCGTGGAGAACTGCCGCACCAAGTCCGGGAAGCGGCACTGGTCGCACACGGCGTTGGAGTGGTCGCAGAAGTCGCGCACGATTTGCAGCAGGCCCTGCTGCGCCGCGGCGGTGCGGAAGAGGCGCGGCGGGCTGCCGCCGAGCAACCGCTGCCGCGCGCGCTTGAGCACGGTGTTGTCCTCGGCGGCGGGCCACGCGAAGTAACGCGCCTCGACCTGCGCGCGCGCCGCGGCGTTGCGGCCGGCGTCGGCGCGCGCCCACAGCCACGGGAGCACGACGTTGACGGCGAGATCGGTCGCGCGCGGCGCGCCGAGCAGCGCCTGTGGCTTGGCGGCGCGCTGGCCCGCGAGCGTGAGGTGCCACGACCAGAACTCGTCGCGCTCCGGCTGGAGGAGTTTCAGCAAACCGACGGCGGATTTTTCCGGCGCCGCTTCCGCGCGCAGCCACGCTTCGAGCCGCGTGGGCAGGTCGCCGGCCGCAAGCCAGTGCGAGGCGAGCGCGAGCCGGCGAGGCGGCTGGTTCGCCGGACGCAGGCCGGCGAGGCGCCACGTGGCGCGCGGCAGGATGAATTCCTCCCACGCGTCACGCTCGCGCCACCAGATTTCCCAGAGCCGGAGGAGGTAATCATCCGCGCCACGATGCCGCCGGCTGACCTCGGCCGGGAGCAGGCCGCCAAGCCCGAGCAGCCGCGCCTGCCAGTGCTGGAGCGAACCATCGGCGGACGCGGCGGCGCGAATTTGCGGAATCAACTCCGCAAGCCGGCGCAACGGCCAGACATTGTGGCGGTAGCCGAGCGCGGCGAAGAGTCCCTCCCACAGCGCCTGCTCCCAGCCGGCGTCCTTCGCGCGCGCGGCGAGCTGGGCGGCTTTCATCGCGAGGCGGACGCGCGCGGCATCAGCGAGGAGCGCGGAAATTTTTCCAGCGTCGAGTTCGGCGAGGGGCGCGCTGCATTTGCCGCGGAACTCGGCGGGGAGTTCAGGCGCGTCGCCGCCGAGCCAGAGTTCAAGTTCGTCGAGCGGCGCGTCGAGCAGCGGACGCAACGCGAGCGTGGGCAAATCCGGCGGCGCATTTTTTTCCGGCGCGTCCCACACGACGTGCAGGATGACGCCGGCGAAGTTGCGGTTGGTGTCGTGCCCGTGCCCGTGCCAGCCGGCGCGCTCGCGATCCACCTCGATGTCGCCACTGCGCGCGGGGTCGGCGTCGAGCTGCACGACGGCGGAGCGGAAGTCGGGACCGGCCCCGTGATTCCAGAAACCGGGGTGCAACACGCGCACGCGGCGGCCATCGAGTGTGCGGAGGCGATCGCGGTGGAGGCGCTGGTGCTGCCAGATGGCCTGGAGAAGTTTTTCGGCGGGCGCGCCGCCGGCGCCCTCGCGCAAAGTGTCGCGGCGGAGGCGTTCACGCCATTGGGCGTAGAGGCCGGTGGTCACGCGGGCGATGCTGGTGGGCGCACCGGCAAAGTCAAGTGGAGCACGCCGCGCGGCCGACCGGTGTTTTCTTCGTGATTTCACGGAGCGCGGCCGTTAGCGTGCGCCCTCAATGACCGTCCTCATCGCCGCGCTCGTCCTGTTCATTCTGTTTGGCCTCGTCGGCCATCGCCTCGGGGCCATCCGTGGTTTGGTGAGCCTCGTGGGTCTGGTGCTGGCGGCGGCGCTGGCGTTTCGCCTCGCGCCGCTGGTGGCGCCGATCTACACGTCGGCCGGGATCACCAACCCGCTTTTCAACTGGTTTCTTCCGCCGGTCACGGTGTTTCTCCTCGTCAACCTCGTCTTCGGCATCCTCGCGTTCATGGTCCACGGCAAGGTGTCGTGGTTTTACAAATACAAGGCCACCGACGCGCTCTACCTCGCGTGGCAGCGGCTCAACGCGCGGCTGGGCATCTGCGTCGGCGTGTTCGTCGGCGCGGTGTATCTCGTGCTGCTCGCGATGATCGTGATGGCGGCGGGCTACCTGACTTATCAACTCGCGTCGTCGGACCCGTCGAAGGATCCGCCCGCGCTCCAGTGGCTCAACCGCGTGCGCGACGACATCCAGGCGACGGGGATGGACAAGGCGCTCGCGGCGATCGACCCGACGCCGCCGCAGTTTTACGCCGCGGCGGACCTGCTCGGCATCCTGTATCAGAACCCGCCCGCGCAAAGCCGGCTGGGGAGTTACCCGGCGATGCTCTCGCTGGCGGAAAAGCCGGAGATCAAGGACCTGGCGAACGACGCGCAATTCAACGAACTCCTCATGACGCGCCCGGCGTTGGACGTGATCATCAACCATCCGAAGGTCCAGGCGGTCTTCGCCAATGCCGACACCCTCAAGTCCATCTACGCGCTCTCGCCGCCGGACATGCTGATGTTCATCACGAACGGAACCTCCGCGATCTACGATTCCGAGCCGGTCCTCGGCCGCTGGCAGGTGGACCCGGGCGCGACCGTGCGCAACGCGATCATCCGCAACCCCAAGTTCACCGCCACGGAACAGCGCCGGCTCAAGCTGGAGGCGGACGCGCTCGCGGGGGCAAGCCTCATCGCCACGCCGGAGAAGCAACTCATCTTCCGCGCGGGCCCGGTCAACCTCTCGGCGCAATGGGCCGGGGCCGCGGGCCACTACTCGGTCGCGCTCGATCTGCCGCGCATCCGGCAGGGCAAGCCCAACGTGAGCTTCGACGACGTGGCGATCGAGAACAACCGGCTGGTCCTGCGCTCGACGCGCGACGACTACGCGCTGGTCTTCTCGCGGGTGTATTGAGCGGAGCGCGGGCCGCGATGAGTGGTGGCCGCGTTCGTGAGAACGCGGGAAAATTTCCGTTCGCTTCGGAGGTCAGTCACCCGTGCTCTCACGAGCACGGCCACGCCGCCTCACTCCGCTTTCAGCACCCACACGGCGGCCATGCGCGCATGGCCGCATGGGCGAGTCCCGCAGGGACTGAGTGCGGACCGCGAGCCGTCCCGGCTTGCAGCGGCCACGGCGGCGGGCGCGCCTCGGAAAATCCGGCAGCCCTCAAACTTCCGACGCGCTGCGGGCCGGGACGGCCCGCGGTCCGTGCCGGTCTGCCAGCGGGTGAAGCTGG
Source organism: Verrucomicrobiota bacterium (assembly GCA_016199935.1). Lineage (GTDB taxonomy): Bacteria > Verrucomicrobiota > Verrucomicrobiia > Limisphaerales > JACQFS01 > JACQFS01. Next base: position 7,771 of record JACQFS010000072.1, on the reverse strand, counting down.
ACGGGCGGAAGCGGCGAGCCTATCGTGCCCGCGATGAAACCGGATTGGCTGCAAATTTGCCGCTCATTCGCTAGTTAGACGTTTCCTCGCGTCATCTATGGACCGTTACGAAAAAGCTGCACAGAACAGAGCCAAGGCTTCTCTCCTTAATAAGTCTTGGGATGTTGGTGCCGTTCAGGCTCGCTACCGGGAGACTGGTAACTGGTATCACACGCTCAAACGCTTTCCAGCAGCCTTGTTCGACTCTCATGGTTACCTTGTTTTTCCGACCGAGGATGCGCTTCGCGCATCGCGGCACATCCACATTGGTAAGCAAATCAGTGTTCCCGGCGGCATCTCGAGTGTTCCCGGCTATATGCGCGTGATTGCGTCAGACGCATCACCCACATTCCACACTGATGAGGTTCACGTGCCGGAGAGTTTTTGGGAGGGAGCAGTGCGGCGCATCACCGTCAACGCGTTCGAGCGCGATGAAGCCGCTCGGCGTGCCTGCATCGCTCACTTCGGCACAGTTTGCAGCGTGTGCCGTTTCGACTTCGGCGCGACGTATGGCGAGCTTGGGATCGGTTTCATCCACGTTCATCATACTCGCCAACTTCGAGACATTCGCGTTGGCTACGCGGTTGACCCAAAGCGAGACTTGATTCCAGTCTGCCCGAACTGCCATGCGATGCTTCACCAGACTTCGCCACCCCTTACTGTCGCGGAGCTTCAGAAGCACCTTCACAATGGGACCGGAAACGCCTAACCCGTAGACAGGCTGCAAACCCTCGCGTCGGCCGGACGCGCGTTTCCCTTTCGCAACCGCCTCACTCCGCCTTCAGCACCCACACGGCGTCAATGTGGACGTTGCCGTTGGCCTTCTCGGTCGTCACCTCCACCGCGCCGGGTTTGCCGGACTCGAACTTGTATTTGCCCAGCGAGACGAAGGTCGGCGGAATCACCGGCACCTCCTTTTCGTTCACCGTGAGCGCGCGCGCGCCGTCAGCACTGTGGACGGTGACGGGCGCGTTGGCGGCGCGGTTCTCGTGCGGCTGATACGCGAAGCGCACCTCGTAGATGCCCGTCTCGGGCACGGTGAACTCGAAGCGCGCAGTGGCTCCGGAATTTTTCCCCGCGTAACGGTAGCCCGCGCCGATGTAGCCCGGCAGCCCCGCGCCCGCGGTCCATTTGCCGGTGAGCTTCGCCTGCGCGTCGTCCACCACGATGCCCTTGAGCGAGGCGATGGTGACGGACGAGACGGCGGACGGCGGCAGTTCCTTTGCGCCGGCGGGGATGTAAATGGGCGAATCCACCGTGTCGCGACGCGCGACGCCGCGGAGCTGCATGAGCTTCTTCAACTCGTCAAAGTGGTCGTAATAAATGTCGCGCGGGTTGCACTTGTAAATGAGGCAGAGCGACGCGGCCTTGCCGACGACCTCGCCGATCATCCCGCCGGTCTTCATCACGCGCACGGTGCCGAGCGCCTCGTGCGTGACGCTCACGTCGCGGCCGGCCATGAAAAGATTCTCGAGGTTGCGCGAGTAGAAGCAGCGGTAGGGCACGGGGTAGCCGTGCTCGCGGTCCACCTTCTTGTCCATCTTGGCGATGGAGATGAAGGGGTCGTTCGGGAACTTCTTGGCGAACTCCTCCTTCGGGTAGTGGAGGTCAATGTCCCACGTCGTCGGCACCGTGCCATCGGGGAACGGCTTCTTGGACTCGATGTCGTCGCGCGTGAGGACGACGTCGCCGAGCAACTGCCGCGACTCGCGCGTGCCGCCGATGTAGGCGACCCATTCAAGCTGCGCGTTCGGGTGCTCGGCCTTGCCGTCCTTGTTTTTCATCGCGTTGAACGCGCCGAAGATGGCGCGCAGGTTCCAGTCGCGCGTGTATTCGAGGTCGGTGAGCGGGTGTTTGTCGAAACCGCTTTCCCAAAACCACGGCGCGGCGAGTTCGTCCTCCAGTTTGCCGTTCACGCGCTTGTTTTTCTTCGGATAGGGAAAGTCGTCCATCGTCATGTCGAGCGCCCACGGCACGTCAGGGAACGGCGCGGGCGCGTCGCCGATTTTCCAGCGCCACATGTTGCTCATGCCGAGGTGGCCCTCCTCCTTGGTCGTGTGGTCCGCGCCCGCGAGCGCGCCGATGGTGGCGTGGCCGGTGGAGTCCACGAAGAGCCGGCCGGCAAAGCGGCGCACCTCGCCGGTCATCGTGTTGAAGCCGGTGACGGCGACGATGCGCTTTTTGTCCGCGCTCACCTCCACGGCGTAGGCGTGGGTGTTGAGGAACAGCGTGATGTTTTTTTCCGCGCGGACGATCTCCTCCTTCTTCGCGTCGCCGAACTCCTCGAACGTGCCGGGCGAGGCCTTGGCGCGGTCCATGAACTCCTCGACGATCTCGCCGAGTTCCGGGTAGAGGCCGCGGCGCGTGCCGCCCATCGCCCACACCCGGATTTCAGAGGAGCCGTTGCCGCCGAGCACGGGGCGGTTCTGGATGAGGGCGACCTTGCAGCCCATGCGCGCCGCGGAGATGGCCGCGCCGAGGCCGCCGTAGCCGCCGCCGACCACGACAACATCAAACGGCCCGGTCTCGATGGGCTTCTCCGGCAGGCCTAGCAACTCGCGCCGCCACTTCGCGAGCGGCGCGCCGTCGTTGGGCGGAACAAAGTTTTCGTCCTTCGTGAACAGGATCGCATCGCACCGGCCGTTGAAACCGGTGAGGTCGTGCAGCGCGAGCTTCACCTCGGCGCCGGTGACCTCGACCTTGCCGCCGTATTGCCAGAACCAATCCTCGCCCTTGGTGCCGAAGGTTTCCTTGAGCGGCTGGCCGTTGACGAGCAATTGGAATTTTCCCGGCGTGCCTGGCGCCTTCCAGCGCGCGACCCAATCCTTGGTGCGGACGAACACGCGCCACGCGCCGGCGCTGGGAAGCTTCACGGTGGTGGTCGCGTCCTTCACCGGCGCGCCCATGCCGTGGGCCATGAGGTAGGGCGAGCCCATGATCTCGATGAACTGCGTGTCGAGCACCCAGCCGCCGGGGTTGGCGAAGCTCTCGGCCTCGACAAGGACGTTTAGCGCGGCGCGCGCCGGCAGTGCGGCGACCAGCGCCAGCGCGAGGAAGGGAAGGAGACGTTTCATGGGGTGAGAGAAAGATGTGATGAGTTGGCGGAATGCGAAAATCTTTTCTGAGGAACGGTGCTTAGCACTGGCGCGGTTCAAGATTGAGGGCTGTGCGAACCACTGCGGCGCGTTCCCCCTCACCCCGGCCCTCTCCCGGAGGGAGAGGGGGAATCGTCCCCAGCGCCCGACGAACCGAGCGCGCCCGGCGTGACGCGAGGCTGGATGCGTTTCTCCCTCTCCCTCCGGGAGAGGGCCGGGGTGAGGGGAACGGGCGCGAGGCTGTCCCGCACACTCCCAAGTTTCGCAATCGCCGCTCCGCGCGCCGCATACTTCACCTCACTGCTTCGCACACAGCGCGACCTGCTTCACAAAATCCGCCGGGTTGAGTTCGCCGTGCGGGATGCGGGAGCGGAGCACCTTGTAGAACGGCCCGCTCGTCCGATGGTCCTGGTGATCGAGCGCCGCGTGCGGGATGAGCCGCGCGACGCGCGAATAAAATTTCAGCTTCTCGCGCAGGAACGGCGCGGCGTCCTTCGGGTCGCTGCGGTATTGGCCCCAGCCGATCGAGCCGCACGCGCCCGTCGCGCCAAAGTGCGGCGAGAGCAGAATGTCCTCGGCCATCACGCGCATCGGGCCGGGGTCGTGCTTGAAGCAGTCGTGCAGCGCCACGATCGCGCCGTCGGCGAGATGCGGATAATACAGATCGAAGTCGTCCTTCGCGCCGGGGTAGTAGTGGTCGCCGTCAATCCAGTGGAAGCGAATCTTGCGGCCGGCCGGCCACTTGGGCGCGAGTTCTTGCGAGCGCATCCGGTTGAACTCGACGAGGTGGTCCACCTTCGCCTGGCGCAGGTGCTTCCAGAATTCCTCGGCGACATCGGACTTGCCATCCGACTTGCCGATCTTCGGGTCGTGCGAGGGCCGGTAGTCGAGCGGGTCCACGGCCACGACCTGCGTGCCGGGCGCGAGCTGGCCGGCGAGGCCGAGGATGCTCGTGGACTTGCCCTGAAAACTTCCGATCTCGAGGATCACGCCGTCCGCCGTTGGGCACGCGGCCATCGTGGCGAGAAATTTCATTTCCTTCTCGGTGAGGAAGCCGCGGATCCCGCGCGCGGTGGTGAGGATTTCCGGCATGAGCCGGCGGAGTTTTTCGAGATGGGCGGGGTCGTTCGGGTTCATGGGAAAATTATTTCGCGAAGTTCTGCTCCTTGAGCCACACGGCGAGCTGGGTCGTCCACGGATGCCGATGGTCCGGATCCCACTGCGCGCCGCCGAGGCCGATGCCGTGCGGGCCGTTTGGGTAAATGTGCAACGAGAACGGAACGCCGTTCTTGCGCAGCGCGTCGGCGAACATCAGCGCGTTCTCCACCTTCACGCCCTTGTCCTCGAAGGTGTGGAAGATGAACGTCGGCGGCGTGTCCTTCGTGACCTGCTTCTCGTTCGACATCAGCTCGACCAGCTTCGGGTCGGGATTTTCGCCGAGCAGATTTTTCTTCGAGCCGCTGTGCGTGAACTCGCCCATCGAGATGACGGGGTAGCACAGGATGCCGAGGTCGGGACGGGAGCTGACCTTCTCAATCGGATCGGCGGCGTTCGCATCGCCCGCGCCGAAGTGCGTGATGGCCGTCGAGGCGAGGTGACCGCCGGCGGAGGAACCCATCACGCCGATTTTATTTGCGTCGAGCTTCCACTTCGCGGCGTTGGCGCGGACGTAGCGGATGGCGCGGTTCACGTCGTTCATCATCGCGGGGTGATGATAGCCACCGGGACCGAGGCGATACTTGAGGACGAAACCGGTGATGCCGAGCTCGTTGAGGAAGAGCGCGTATTGATAACCCTCGTGCGGCGCGAGCCCACCGTAACCGCCGCCCGGACAGATGACGATGGCCGCGCCGGTGGCCTTGCCCGAGGGCGCGAGGTAGGCGGTGAGCGTGGGCACGTCCTTGTCCGCGGTGCCGAGTGCGCCGGGCGCGCCGTCAGGCCAGAGCGCGAAACCCTCGCGCGGCGGCTGCGCGGACGCGGCGGGCTTGGGGACGGCCTTGGGTTGGGCAAACGAGGTCATGGCAAAAAGTGACGCAAGGGCAACGACCGCGGGCAATCGGAATTTCATAAGCAAAGCGGCGCGAGTTTGGCGGGCGGAGGGAAAAGTTCAAAGTTCAAAGTTCAATGCCCGCGTTCGTGGGGCGCATCCGGACTGCCCCGGCGGACCGCGAGCCGTCCCGGCTCGCAACGGTTGCGAATGGAACAGAGCTTGAAAAGTTTGTGGATCGTTCCGCCAAGGTGGCCGCTGCGAGCCGGGACGGCTCGCGGTCCGGGGCAAGTGCCCGAATGCGCCCGCCTTCGTCGGAAAAAGGCGTTGTCTGCCGGCGCGCACGTTGCGAAGGTCGCGTTGCAACGACCCGCAGTCGAAGCACCGATGAACCGGCTCCGCATCCTGCAACTTTTCAACCGCTACGAGAATTACGGCGGCGAGGAGGGCAGCGTCTATCGCATCGGCGATGCGATGCAGGAGCTTTACGACGTGGAGTATTTCATCACCTCCACGAAGGATTTTCTGAAGACCACCGCGCTGGGCAAGTTCCTGCTCCCCGCGCGCGCGCTGCGCAACAACGAGGTCGTCACGCGGTTGCGGCACCTCCAGCGCGTGGGGCGCTTCCACGCGTGGCAGGCGCACAATGTTTTTCCCACGATGTCGCCGGCGGTTTACAAGCTGGCGTTCGACCTCGGCGTGCCGATCATCCATTTCCTCCACAGCTACCGGCTCTCCTGCACCAACGGTTTTTTCCTCAACCACGGCGCGCCCTGCCAGCGGTGCATCAATGGAAATTTTTGGCCCGCGTTCCAGACCGCGTGCTGGCGCGACAACCACCTCGTCAGCGGCATGATGGGCCTCGTGCTCCGGCGCGTGCGCAACCTCGGCGTGTTCGACCAGGTCTGGCGCTGGATCGCCATCAGCGAGGCGCAAAAGGACGAGCACATCAAAATGGGCCTGCCCGCGGAGCGCATCGAGGTCATCCACCATTTCTACGAGACGAAGGAACCGCCGCCGCCGCCGGGCAACGGGAAGACGGCGCTCTTCATCGGCCGGCTCTCGCCGGAGAAGGGCGTGAGCCAGTTGCTCGACGCGTGGAAAATGCTCGGCCGCGCGGACGCGAAGCTGATCATCGCCGGCGACGGCCCCGAGCGGGCCGCGCTCGAGGCGAAGGCCGCGCGCCTGAACCTGCGCAACGTGGAGTTCACCGGCTTCGCCGAGCCGACGGAGCAGCGCGCGTTGTGGGCGCGCGCCGCCTTTGGGGTCGCGCCCTCGACCTGGCTGGAACCCTTCGGCATGGTCGTGCTCGAGGCGTGGGCCAACGCACGGCCGGTCCTCGGCAGCACGCACGGCGCCTTTCCCGAACTCATCGACGAGGGCCGCACCGGCTGGCTGGCCCCGCCGTCCAACCCCGCCGCGTTCGCCGGCGCGCTGGCCACCATGTTCGACCGCCCGCGCGACACTGAGGCGATGGGCCAGGCCGGCTTGCAGGAACTCAACACCCGCTTCACGCGCGCCGTGTGGCTGGAAAAAATCCAGCGGCTCTACCGCCGGCTCGACGTGCATCCGACGCGGTTCGCAAACCGCAATCACCCGACCGCCGTCCCGCCATGAGTGACCGCCGCCGCCCGCTCATCAACCTCGCCGCCCTCCGGGTGAACGCGCGCTTCCACGCCGCCGCGCTGCTCGGGCTGGTGGCGACGCTGCTCGTGGATGCTGTTTACCGGGAGGCGACGCTCACGCCGTTTCTCGGGCTGTCGGTGCTCGCGCTGCTGGCGTTCCGGCTCGGCCCGCGTGCGCTCACCGGCTGGGTGGTCATCTACAGCGTCGCCGTGTTTTTCATGCTCGACCTGAGCTTGCACGAGGCCGCCGAACAACTGCGGGCCAACCCGACGCCGTGGATTCGCATGGCATCGTTCATCATCGCCGGCGCGATCGCCGTGATGTTCAGCCGGCACCGCCACGAGGCGGCGGCACAGCAGCAGGTTTTCCGCGAACTGCTTTCGCGCCTGCCCGCCGCCGTGATCGTCTCCGACGAGAACGGCATCATCCAGCTCGCCAACGAAAAGGCCGCGCGGCTCATCGGCCTGAGCGTCGCGGACCTCACGGGCTTCTCCTATTTCTCGGTGCTGATGGATCCCGTCAACCGCGGCAAGGCGATCCAGCGCTACGTGGATCTCTTCCAAAGCAAGTCCGTGGAAAATGTGGAGCAGGCGGGGCAATTCCGCATTCCCGGAAACCGCGTGGTCTCCGGCGTTTCAATCCTGTTCCGCAACCTCGAACGCCAGTTGCTCATTACGGTGATCGAGGACAAAAGCGCGAACGCCTGAAACCCCGACCCGGTCCCGCCATGCCCACCTATCTCTGGAGCGCGAAAAATTCCGACGGACAGGCGGTGCTCGAACGCGTCACCGCCGCGAACGCCGCCGAAGCGAAGGCCCAGCTCACCGCGCGCGGCCTGACGGACCTCGAACTCAAGACCGAGGACATCCACGACGCCGTCGCCCAACTCGTCCACAACGAGACCGGCAACCAACCGCAGCCCACGCCGCAGCAGCAGCTCCGCTATATGGAATCCAAGTGGGCACCGGTGTGGGATGCGCTGTGGCAGTCGAAGGGCCTGCTGTGCTTGAGCGCCGCGCTGCTC
>JACQFS010000086.1 GCA_016199935.1 Verrucomicrobiota bacterium | reverse complement strand
GTTTGAGCTGATGCCCTGCGCGGTGCCGAAGAGGCCGCCGCTGAGCGTGCCGAGGGTCACGAAGCCGCCGCCGCTGGTCCAGCTAAAGGGCTTCTGCTGGGCCACGGTGAGGTTATCGTGGCCGTAGCCGACGATGATGCTGCCGTCGCCGCTGACGCCGAGGGCGGCCGCGTTGGTGATGCCACCGGAGAGATCGCCGATGCTGATGATGCTGCCGCTGCCGGGCCAGCGAAACGCTTCGAAGACCGAACCACCGCTCAAGCCGTCGAGGCTGCCGGAGCCGGCGACGGTGTTGCCGCCGATGGCGATGCCGTTGGCGGAGCTGTTGAAGTTGGCGTTGGTCCCCGTGAAGAGGTCGCCGAGCGGGATGAACTGGCCGGTCTGCGCCAGCGCGAGCGTGGCGCTGCCGGCGAGGCCAAGCACCGCGATCAACGCCGCGCGCCGCGCGCGGGAGGGGAGGTTGCTGAGAGGATGCTTCATACGAATCAGGGTGTTTTTGGGTTGTGCTTCAAGCGGTCGCCATCTTCGCGAACGACCGCACTCGGCGGTATTTTGGATTTAGTTGTCGTGAGTGGGCAACTGGTATGCCGCGAATCTGCCAGACGCAAAAAAAATGCCAAGCCTTAAAAGCAAGAAATTATTCCCAATCGCTTCACTCCCCGGAGCCGGCCGAAACGGTCCCTGGGCGGTCGGGTGTGCGCCGGTGGCCGGGTGAATCCAGCCTTGCCTCACTTCGGTCGCCGCCTAGAGTTGCGGCCATCGGGGTGCCGGTGAGCGTCCTGTTCTTGAGCAATGATTCGTTCCTTTGCCTTTACCACCCAGGGCCGGTTGCACAGTCAGGACGTGGAGACGTTCCTGATGCCCACGCTGCTGGCGGATACCAGCCTCTTCCTCTGGCTGGACCTCGAGGCGGCCACGCCCGAGGAGGCCCGCACGGTGCTCGAGGGCATCTTCCATTTTCATCCGCTCTCCATCGAGGATTGCGTCAACGTCAGCCACGCGCCGAAGGTCGAGGAATACACGCCCAAGGAGGATGACCGCTTCGCGCCCTACCTGTTCATGGTCATCCACGCCGTGGACTACAGCCGCGCCGAGGGAACGTTCGGCAAGACGGAGCTGAATTTTTTTCTCGGGAAAAATTTCCTCGTCACCTACCACGAGAAGCCGCTCAAGAGCATCGCGCTGACCGAGGAGCGCGCGACCAAGGGCACCATGCACATCGCGCGCGCGCCCGACCGCGTCGCCCACACGCTGCTGGACGCCATCGTGGAAAGCTACAAGCCCGCGCTCGAGGAGTTGTCCTTTGAAATCTCCGACCTCGAGGATCGCGTGCTTCAGGATCCCAGCCGCGCGACGCTCAACAAACTCATCCGCGTGAAAAAGGAGGTGCTCCACCTGCGGCAGATCATCGGCCCGCAGCGCGAGGTGCTCGCGCGATTCGCGCGCGGCGAGTTCAAGCTCATCCGCCCGCACCTCGTCCCGTATTACCGCGACGTTTACGACGCGCTCTTCCACATCTCGGAAATGGCGCAGGGCTACACCGACACGCTCACTGGCATCTTGCAGATCTACCTCAACATGTCCTCCAACCAGACCGGCGAGGTGGTGAAGTTCCTCACGCTCATCACGCTCATCACCACGCCGCTCACGATGGTCGGCTCGTGGTATGGCATGAACTTCCCGGACATGCCGGAATTCAAGCTCAAGCACGGCTATTGGCTTGCGCTTGCCATCACGCTCATCTCCACCGCCATCACGTATTGGTATTTCAAAAAGCGAAAATGGTTCTGACCAACGCGGAACGCGAAACTCGGAACGCGGAACGCGGCCCCGGCATTTCGCGCGCCGGACGTTTTCCCTTTCCGCGCTCCGCGTTCCGCCTTCCGCGTTTCTAAAATGGCCGCTCCCAAATCCACCTTCCTCGACAAAGTCCTCGGCCGCATCGGGCGGCTCGACAAGGAGGGCTTGCAGACCGTCCTCCAGCGCCTCGCGCGCGAGCGCAGCTTTCTCGAAACGCTCTTCAACGCCCTCGATGACGGCGTGCTCGTCGTGGACGAATCCGGCCGCGTGCTCTACGCCAACGAGTCCGTGCAGAAACTCCTCGGCGTCCGCATTGACGCCGACGAGCCGGTGAACATCCGCACCGTCCTGCCCGACCTCGACTGGAAACACCTCGCCGCGCTCGACGCCGCCGGCGGTGCGCGCGTCGCGCGGCAGGAGTTCGAGATTCATTACCCCCGGCCGCGCTTCATCCGCCTCTACGCCGCGCCGCTTGATGGCGCGTCGCGCGGGCCGTCCGGCGTCGCGCTCATCCTCAACGACGCCACCGAGGCGCGGCAGAAAACTTTCGACGCCATCGAGAGCGAGCGCGTGCAGGCGCTCACGCTGCTCGCCGCGAGCGTTGCGCACGAGATCGGCAATCCGCTCAACGCCCTCCACATCCACCTCCAGCTCATGGAACGCGAGCTGGCCAAACTTCGCGGCACCCGCGCGCCCGCCAGGCGCCCCCGCCCACGCACCGCGCGCGGCACCGTGGAAGTTTCCTCCGACGACGCGCCGGCCAGCCTCGACAAACTCGCCGGCTACCTCGACGTGGCGAAGGGCGAGATCTCGCGGCTCGACTACATCGTCACGCAATTCCTCCAAGCCATCCGCCCTACGCCGCCGCAGCTCAGGGACGCCTCGCTCAACGCCGTCGTCGAGGAGACCGCCGCGCTGCTGCGGCCCGAGTTCGAGAACCGCGGGCTCGACCTGCGCACGAAGCTTGCGCGCCATTTGCCCAACGTTCCGCTCGACGCCGCGCAGCTCAAGCAGGTGCTCGTGAACCTGATGAAGAACGCGCTCCAGGCCATGACGCGCGGCGGCGTGCTCACGCTCCAGACGGCGGGCGCGGCGGACGGCGTGGCGGTGAGCGTGAGCGACACGGGCGCGGGCATTTCGCCCGAGCAGCTCAACCGCATCTTCGAGCCGTTTTACACCACGAAGAAAAAGGGGACGGGGCTGGGGCTGATGATCGTGCAGCGCATCGTGCGCGACCACGGCGGGCGCATTGATGTGGAGAGCCGCGTGGGGCAGGGGACGACCTTCCGCCTCTGGCTCCCCGGCCGCGAGCGCAAGCCAAGGCTGCTCGAGGCGCCGAAAAGTTGACGCCGCAAAGTCAGGCCGCCACTTCGCAATAGGACGCCTGCGAGCGCGGTTGGGGAACCTCCGCGCCGGCGAGCCGCAAACCTTCGAGGTGAAACTCAATCGCGTCGTGCATCTCGCGCTCCACTTTCGCGCGCGTCGCGGCGGTGGCGACGCAGCCGGGCAAGTCAGTCCTGACTGCTTGAGAATACTGTTTCGCGTGCCGGGCGCAAGGTCGTCGCCGGGTTTGCCGGCAATCGTCACCAACCCCGGCTTGGTCGGATGCTTGAATTGCCGGTGACTGCCGCGCGTGCGGTCGAGATACCAGCCGTCGTCTTCGATCAGCCGGATGGCTTCACGGACCTTCACAAGCTTTGCGAAATTGATCTGCCGTCAGGCCCGCGACTTTGCCGGTGGCCAGGTCCTCCAGACGCCGCACGCCTTCGGCGATGCGCTGCTCGCAGGCGGGATCATCCGGGAGGCTCTCGACGATGAGGCGGGCGAGTTCCAACCGCTCCGCTTCCGGGAGCGCGAGCACCGATTCAGTCAATTGGCTTGGCGGCATGGCGCTACGGTAAGCAACTTCCGGGGCGGCGCAAGTTCCGGTTTCCGGCGCGACCACGGCGGGCGCATTGACGTGGAGAGCCGCGTGGGGCAGGGGACGACCTTCCGCCTCTGGCTCCCCGGCCGCGAGCGCAAGCCAAGGCTGCTCGAGGCGCCGAAAAGTTGAAGCAATGAAATCAGGCCGCGACTTCCCGCTGGCCTCCAAACTTCCGAGAACTGCGGACAACGTGTCGAGGATCAATTAGGCCACATCGTCATATCTCCATCACGGCATCAATAAACTCCTGTGGTGGCCGATACTCATGCGCGGAAACGTAATGACAAATCAATGTAGGTGAAGCGTAAACTTTTCCACTCCGTGCAACGACTCGTATCTCGGCAGAGCCAACGGCTCCTGCGTCGCACAACTCGCAGACATGAAATCCACGATGTTGCTTTGCTGGCTTCTTGCAAAGACCAACCAACCGCTCAACGAAACCCTCCGGGACTGCACCGTGAGCAAATGCGTGCGACTTCTCTAACCAGCCGACATTGAGACTCTCCGGCTCGGGATGCCCGTGATAGGAATAAGGTGTAAGGTCCGGGAAATGCACGGAGGTCGAGTGGGCTAACATTTAGGTCAGCGGCAAACTTGCCGCTTAATCCATCATTGACGACGGCGACGCTAACGCGGCCATCGGCTCACGTCCATCGGGTATTCGCGGCGGCCGGAGCGCGGCGTTCACGCCGCTTCACCGTTCGGAAACCCACCGGCCAAAGTTTCATCTCTGCATTCTGACGCTGAAGCGGCCTAAAGGCCGCGCTCCGGAGGCGGTGCCCGAATGCGCCCTTGGGTGCCTCTTGACCGAACTTCTGCACGCTCGCGCACCGCCATCGTCAGCCTGTGCCGCCGGAGGCCTGTCGGGGGTCTCCGGGAGGCCAAAACCGGATTTTCAGTCCTAAATATCTGGTGGGCAGTTAATTATCCATGCCGAGAGGGGTCGCGGGGCGACTGAGAAAATCATTTCCTCGATCGAGGAAATGATTTTCTCAGTCGAGGAACTCGTTTTTCCGATCGAAAAACTCATTTCCTCGGTCGCGGAACTGACTTCCGCTGTCGAGGAAGCCGTTTCCGCAGTCGAGAAACTTGCTTCCGCCATCGAGGAACCCGCTTTCCCGGTCGAGGAATTCATTTCCGCTGCCGGAAAACTCACGTCCCCGGTCGAGGAACGGGCTTCCGCAGTCGGGGAACCGGCTTTTTCGGTCGCGTCCCGAAACATCGGCGTGCTGGCGGTTGCCTCTCCATCGCCCTTTGCCCCGCCGTCACGAAATTGGGCCGCCAGACCTGCGGGCCGCGGCGCGCGCGCCTTGCTCTGCAAGGCAATCAGAGGCCCGGCCGAGCCTCGCCCCCCTTCCGAATCACCGCGCTGCGGAACACGCCGGCTTATCACGCCATTAAGCAGATCAAAATCGTGAAACATTTCACAATCAACACTTGCGCACTTTTCGCCGCTTGGTTAAGCGTTTTGGCGGCGAGTGAAGAAGGGTTGATGGTCCGGGCCAAATCCAAAGTGCCCGGGGACATCAGCCCGCTTCGTATTTGTTTCAACTGCTCCGCCTCCGGGCCGATAAGCGCCGGATTCCGCTGCTGATGGTTCGGTTGACGGCAAACTCTGAAATATGTCCGACGTATTTCCCAAATGGACAAACCGGCTGCCGCTGCTGGTGATCGTGGGCGTTTCGCTCGCGGGCACGGCGGCGATGGCGGGCGTGTGGTATTACCTCACGCCCAAATACACGCGCGTCGGCTACCAGCCGAAACAGCCCGTCGCCTTTTCGCACGCGATCCACGCGGACCAGCTCGGCCTCGACTGCCGTTATTGCCACAGCACGGTGGAAAAGTCGGCGCACTCGAACGTCCCCGCGACCTCGACGTGCATGAACTGCCACAATCAGGTGCTCAAGGAGGACCCGAAGCTGGCGCTGGTGCGCGAGAGCTTCGAGTCGGGCAAGCCGATTCCCTGGGTGTGGATTCACAAGACGCCGGACTACGTTTATTTCAACCACTCGGTCCACGTGAACCGCGGTGTGAGCTGTGTGCATTGCCACGGGCGCATTGACAAGATGGACGAGGTGTATCACGCGAAGCCGTTGAGCATGGCCTTCTGCCTCGACTGCCATCGCGAGCCGGAGAAGTTCCTCCGCGACCCGAAGCTGGTGACGGATTTGAAATACACCGTCACGGCCGAGAAGCAGGAGTTGGACGGCAAGAAATTTGTGCACGACTGGAAGGTCAATTCCTCGCAAGCCTGCTCGACCTGTCACCGATGAAAACGATCCCCCCGCCATGCCCCGAGCCGGAAGTCGGGCCGAAATACTGGCGCAGCCTCGATCAACTGGCTGACACGCCGGAGTTCCACGCGTGGCTGGAGCGCGAGTTTCCCGCGGGCGCGAGCGAGTGGACCGACGCCCCGAGCCGCCGCCATTTCGTCAAGATCATGTCCGCCTCGTTCCTGCTGGGCGGCATCGGTCTGACGGGCTGCCGTCGGCCGGAGGAAAATATTCTGCCGTTCTCCAAGATGCCGGAGAACTACATCCACGGCGTGCCGAAATATTACGCGACCGCGCGCCCGACGCGCGGCACCGCGGTGCCGCTGCTGGTGAAGTCCACCGATGGCCGGCCCACAAAGGTCGAGGCGAACCCCGAGCATCCCGCGAGCGCGGGCACGGATCATTTTACGCAGGCGTCCATCCTCGATCTCTACGATCCCGACCGCGCGATGCTGCCGAGTCCGGCCGCCGCGGTGAAGATCGCCGACCAGCTTGGTGAAGTGGCGAAGAAGTTCGCGGCGAACGGCGGCGCGGGCCTGGCGCTGCTCGTCGAGCGCAGCAGTTCGCCGTCGCGCGAGCGCGTGCTGGGTCTGCTGAAGGCGAAGTATCCGAAGGCGCGCGTGTTCGTGCATGAGCCGGTGGATTTCGCGGTGAACCAGCAGGCGACGACACTGGCGTTCGGCAAGAGCGTCACGCCCGTTTACAATCTGGAGAAGGCCAAGCGCATCCTGTCGCTCGACGCGGACGTGCTCGGCTCCGAGGAAGATTCCTACCGCTCGATCCGCGGCTTCGCGCGCGGGCGCAAGCAGAAGGTGGCGGCGGATGAGTTGAACCGCCTCTACGTCATCGAGGCGATGATGACCGTGACCGGCGCGAACGCGGACCATCGGCTGCGTGCGGCGGCGAGCCAGGTGCTGCCGTTGGCGGCGGCGCTCGCGTCGGAAGTGTTGCGCGCCACCGGCGCCGGCAATCTCGCCAGCGCGTGTGAAAAAATTTCCGACCAGACGAAGCTCGACGACACCGCGAAGAAGTGGGTGACCGAGTGCGCGAAGGATCTCGCGGAGCACAAGGGTGCGTCCGTGGTCGTGGCCGGCATCGGCCAGCCGCTCGCGGTGCATCTGATCGCGCACGCGCTCAACAGCGCGCTCGGCGCGGTCGGCAACGCCGTCGTGCTGCGGCCCGTTCCCGCGCTCACGGAGGAGCCTTTGGCGAAGCTCGTCGAGGCGCTCAATGCGAACGAGGTCGGCACGCTGGTTTCGCTGGGCGGCAATCCGGTTTACAACGCGCCGACGGATTTGAAGTTTGCCGACGCGGTGAAGAAGGCGGTGACGGTAATCCGGTTCGGCTACTACGACGATGAGTCGGCGGTTGGCGCGAATCATTTCATTCCCGCCGCGCACTACCTCGAATCGTGGGGCGACGCACGCACGGCCGACGGCACCTACTCGTCCGTCCAGCCGCTCATCGAGCCGCTCTTCGGCGGCTTCAGCGAACTCGAAGTCCTCGCGCGCCTCGCCGGCCTCGACACCGTCAAGCCGCACGACCTCGTGCGCGCGACGTTTGGCGAAATCGCCAAGCCCGCGAACCTCGAAGAGGCGTGGAAGCAATTCCTCCACGAAGGTTTCGTCGCGAACAGCGCGCCCGCCGCGGTGGGCGCGACGCTCGACGCCGGCGCGGTCACGAGCGAGCTCGGGAAAATTTCCGATCTGCCGAAAGCCCCGTCCAGCATCGCGCTCGAAGTGGTTTTCCACCGCAGCTACAGCCTCGATGACGGCCGTTACAACAACAACGGCTGGCTCCAGGAACTGCCCGACCCGATGACGAAGGCGACGTGGGAGAACGTCGTCATGCTCAGCGCGAAGACCGCGCGCGACCTCGGGTTGCGTTGCGCGCAGCTCCGCGAGAACAAGGACAAGGACCTCGAGAACCAGCAGTTCAAGAGCAACGACGCGGGCGTGCCGTTCGAGAAATACGACGTGGTCGAGGTGGAGTTGAACGGTCGCAAGATCACCGGCCCCGCGTGGATTCAGCCCGGCATGGCGGACAATGTCCTCGCGCTCGAACTTGGTTACGGCCGCAACAAGACCGGCCGCGTCGGCACCGAGTCCGGCTACAACGCCTACGCGCTCCGCACTTCGTCCGCCGCCTACATCGGCGCGGGCGCGAAGCTCACGGCGACGGGCCGTTACTCACGCGTCGCCTCGACGCAGGAGCACGGCGCGATGGATGGACGCCCGATCGTGCGCGAGGCGAACGTGGAGCAGTATCGCGCGCATACGAAGTTCGCGGTGAACTTCGATCTCGAATCGCACGCGTCATTCATCCCCGACAGCGCGCAGAAGGACGTGATGGGCAACACGCTCAAGGGGCAGATTTACACGCATCCGTATCGCGCGAACCCGGAGACGGCGAGCACGATCAACCAGTGGGGCATGGTCATTGACCTCAGTTCGTGCGTCGGCTGCAACGCGTGCGTCATCGCGTGCCAGAGCGAGAACAACATTCCCATCGTCGGCCGCGACCAGGTGGACAAGGGCCGCGAGATGTTGTGGATGCGCATTGATCGCTACTTCACCGGCGCCGCGGAGAACCCGCAGGTCGCGAACCAGCCGATGCTCTGCCAGCATTGCGAGTCGGCCCCGTGCGAGAGTGTCTGTCCCGTGAACGCCACCGTTCACGACGAGGAAGGCCTGAACATCATGGCCTACAACCGCTGCGTCGGCACGCGGTATTGCTCGAACAATTGTCCGTATAAGGTCCGTCGCTTCAATTTCTTCGACTACAACAAGCGTCCGAACGAGGGCGCTGTGGTCAAGCCCACGGGCTTCTGGTGGGTCGGACCGAACCGCCTCTACAACGGCGTGCTCGCGCAGCGCGATCAGCTCGAATACGACCTGATGAAGCTCGCGAAGAATCCGGACGTGACGGTGCGCATGCGCGGCGTGATGGAGAAATGCACGTTCTGCGTGCAGCGCATTGAGCAGACGAAGATCGCGAAGAAGAACAAGGCCGGCGCGAGCGGCGACGTGCAGATCACCGACGCCGACGGACTCCAGACCGCGTGCCAGCAGGCGTGTCCGGCGGAGGCCATCGAGTTCGGCAATCTGCTCGAAGAGAAATCCCGCGTGGTCGCGCAGAAGCGCAACGACCGCAATTATTCCGTGCTCGGCTTCCTCGACACCAAGCCGCGCCTGACCTACCTCGCGCGCATCCGCAATCCGAACAAGGCGATGCCGGACTTCGCGGAGTCGCCGCTCTCGGTCACCGAGTATTCGGATAAATATCACGCCGACCCGTTCGCCGAACATCACGGCGCGCATGGCGGGACTGAATCCCATGGTGAGAAACACGAAGCCGCTGCCGGCGAGAAGAAAGGAGCGCACTGATGAGCGCTGAAACCTCCACGCTTTCCGCGGTGAAGATCGCGCCGCCGCCCAAGGAACTCGAGCGCGAGCCGCTCGTGCTGAAGAACCGTTCCATCGGCTGGATCTCCGACCACATCGCCGGCATTTGCGAAGGCAAGACGCCGAAGTGGTGGTGGCCGGCCTTCCTGATCAGCGCAACGGTGCTGCTAATGATGGCGGGCATGATCACCTACCTCATCTCGACCGGCATCGGCGTGTGGGGCCTCAACCAGCCGGCCGGCTGGGCGTGGGACATCACCAACTTCGTCTTCTGGATCGGCATCGGCCACGCGGGCACGCTCATCTCGGCGATCCTCTTTTTGCTCCGGCAGAAATGGCGCACGAGCATCAACCGCTCGGCCGAGGCGATGACGCTCTTCGCGGTGGCTTGCGCCGGAATTTTCCCGCTCATTCACACGGGCCGCGTGTGGTTCGCCGTGTATCCCGGCTACATGGTTCCGTTTCCGAACGCGAACGGCATCTGGCCGCAGTTCCGCTCGCCGCTGCTGTGGGACGTGTTCGCCGTCTCGACCTACGGCACGGTCTCGCTGCTGTTCTGGTATACCGGACTCATTCCCGATCTCGCGACGCTGCGCGACCGCGCGACGAACAAGATTCGGAAAATGATTTACAGCTTCGGCGCGCTCGGCTGGACGGGCAGCAACCGGCACTGGAGCAATTACGAAAAGGCCTACCTCATTCTCGCCGGCCTCTCGACGCCGCTGGTGCTCTCAGTGCATTCGATCGTGTCGTTCGACTTCGCCGTGTCGGTGGTGCCCGGCTGGCACACGACCATCTTCCCGCCTTACTTCGTCGCGGGCGCGATCTTCTCCGGCTTCGGCATGGTGCTGACGCTGATGATCCCGCTGCGCTCGCTCTGCGGACTGCACGACGTGATCACGGTTCGCCACATCGAACTGATGAACAAGGTCATCCTCGCGACGGGTTCCATCGTCGGCTACGCCTACGGCATGGAGTTTTTCATCGCGTGGTATGGCGGCAATCCCTACGAGCTTTACGCCTTCAAAAACCGCGCGTTCGGCCCCTACTGGTGGGCCTACTGGACGATGATCTCGTGCAACGTCATCAGCCCGCAATTTTTCTGGTTCAAGAAACTGCGCACCGGCGTCGCGTTCACGTTCATCATCTCGATCTTCGTGAACATCGGCATGTGGTTCGAGCGGTTCGTCATCATTGTGACCTCGATCCATCGCGACTACCTGCCGTCGGCGTGGGGTTATTTCCGCCCGACCTACGTGGACGTGCTGACCTTCGTGGGCAGCTTCGGTTTGTTCTGCACGCTGTTCCTGCTCTTCATGCGCTTCCTGCCGGTGATCGCGATCGCCGAGGTGAAAGGCGTGACGCCGCAGGCGGACCCGCACCACCCGCTGGGTGGCGCGAAAGGAGGAGATCACTGATGAGCGCTCCCGTTTCCAATCCCACGCCCTTCGCCCTGCTCGCCGAGTTCGACAACCCGGCCGCTGCGATGCACGCCGCGGAAAAAATCCGCGACGCCGGCTTCCGCCGCTGGGACGTGCATACGCCGTTCCCCGTCCACGGCATGGACGACGCGATGGGCCTCAAGGACTCGAAGGTGGGCTACTTCACCTTCCTCGGCGGCATCACCGGTTTCACCAGTGGCATGCTGATGATCTGGTATATGAACGGCTTCGACTACCGCATCGTCGTCGGCGGCAAGCCGTTGTTCAGCCCGTTGTTCCCGTTCCCCGTGTGCTACGAACTGACGATTCTGCTCTCGGCGTTCGGCTCGCTGTTCGGGATGCTGTTCCTGAACCGCCTGCCGCGGCTGTATCACCCGCTGCTGAAGAACCGCCGCTTCGCCGGCGCGACGCACGACAAGTTCGTCATCGTCGTCGAGACGGCGGACGCGAAATATTCTCCCACCGAAACCCGCAAGCTGCTCGAAGCCGCCGGCAGCCGGCACATCGAAATAGTGGAGGACTGATGCGCTACATTCTCCTCATCCTCGGCCTCGCCGTCGCTTCCGTGATGATCGTCGCGGGCAAACGCGGCGACATGTCCCGCAAGCCGCCCATCGAAATGTGGGACGACATGGATCGCCAATACAAGCTGCGCCCGCAGACTTCGGCGAACCTCTCGCCCGACGGCCGCAGTTCGCGGTTGCCCGTCGAGGGCACCATCGCCCGCGGCCAGCGCTTCGCCGACGTGCCGGAGAACACCGGCCGCAAGCCCGGCACGACGAACTACGTGGACACCATCCCCGTCGCCGTCACGCCCGCGCTCATCGAGCGCGGTCAGGAGCGGTTCAACATCAACTGCTCCCCGTGCCACGGCAAAACCGGCGACGGCAACGGCATCACCAAGAAGATCGGCGCGATGCCCATCGTCGCCACGCTGCACGACCCGCGCATCGTCGGCCTCGTGGATGGCGAAATTTTCGGAGTCATCTCCTACGGCAAGGGACTCATGAGTGGTTACGCCGCGAACGTCCCCGTCGAGGATCGCTGGGCCATCGTCGCCTACGTCCGCGCGCTGCAACTTGCGCGCCTCGGGACGGCCGACGACGTGCCCGCTGAACACAAAGCCGATTTGCTCAAGAAATAATATGGGTGCCACTGCCGCCACCGCCGGTTCCGCCGCCGCGCCGCTCGTCACACCGGGCTGGGCGAAGAAACTTCCGCTCGCCGCCCTCGTGCTCGGCGCGATCGGCGTGCTCGCCGGCCTGTTCAATCCCGACGCGGCCGCCGGCAAGGCCTTCGCCTTCTCGTATCTCACCGCCTACATGTTCTTCCTGAGCCTGTGCCTGGGCGGATTTTTTCTCACGCTGCTGCACCATCTCTTCGATGCGCAATGGTCCGTCGCCACGCGCCGGCTCACCGAGCATCTCGCGTGTCTGCTGCCGGTGATGGCCGTGCTCTGGATTCCCATCGGCCTCAAGGCGAAGACGCTCTACGCGTGGATGAGCCACGATCCGCACAGCGACCCCGCGCTCGCCGCGAAGCTGCCGCTGTTCACCGTTCCCGCGTTCTACCTCACCTCGGTCATCATCTTCGCGCTGTGGACGCTCTGGTCGTTCAAGCTCCGCGCGAACTCGCTCGCGCAGGACCGGGACGGCGCGGCGAAGCACACGCAGTCGAACCGCAAGTGGGCCGCGAGCGGCATCTTCATCTTCGCCTTCTCGCTCACGCTGGCCGCGATTTTCTGGATGAAGGCGCTGCAGCACCAGTTCTTCTCCACGATGTATGGCGTGTATTATTTCGCCGGCTCCGTGTGGGCGACGCTCGGCACACTTTACCTCATCACGCTTTATCTCCAGCGCAGCGGCCCGCTGGCGGGGATCGCGACGAAGCGGACCTTCAAGGACATCGCCACGCTGCTGTTTGCGTTCACGGTGTTCTACGCCTACATCCACTTCTCGCAGTATTTCCTGATCTGGAACGCCGCGATGCCGGAGGAGACCTTCTGGTATTACCTGCGCGAGCAGGGGACGTGGTGGGACATCGGCATGCTCATCGTGTTCGGGCACTTCGTCGTTCCGTTCCTCTCGCTGCTGCGCATTGACGCCAAGCACTGCCTGCCGCTGATGATCCCGCTCTGCGCGTGGACGTGGCTCTGCCATTACGCCGACATGGCCTACAACGTGCAGCCCGTGCTGTATCCGGACGGCTTCCACTTCGGGCTGTTCGACGCGGCGAGCCTGCTGTTCATCGGCGGTGCGCTGGCGACGGCGTTCATAAAATATTTTAACGCGCACCCGCCGTTCCCGCAGCGCGACCCGCGCGTGGCGGAGACGATGGGCGTGTATGTGCCGCCCGCCTCGCACTGATCACGGATTACTCATTACTCGTCACGCGCATGAGCACGACCTGCAAAGAAAAATCCGGCCTCGCCGCCTACGTCATCGCCGCGCTCGGCGCGCTGCTCATCATGGCCGCGCTCGTGTCGTTGATGAAAAAATACACGACGCCCGCTCCGTTGGGCGCCGACCGCGCGGCCGAGCGCATGAAGGCGCGTGCCGAATTGACCGCCGAGGAGACGAAGGCGCTCACGAGCTACGGCTGGCAGGACGAACCGCGCCAGATCGTGCGCCTGCCCATCGAGCGCGCGAAGGAACTCACGCTCCAGAACCTGAAGAACCCCGAGGCCGCGCGAAAGGATCTGCAGGCCCGGCTCGCCAAGGCCACCGCCGCCGCCCCGAAGGTGCCGGAGAAGCCGAGCGCGTTCGAGTGATTCGGCGTTGCGTTTGAGTTCATGGTCGCCCCGCTCAATCCCACCATTCCGCCAGCCGCCTTTTCCTCCGCGACGGGGAACGGGACGGAGCCGGCGGCTTCGGATGCCGGCGGCGGATGCGGCGGCTGCGTCGCGCGCGGGCCGATCCTGGTGCTGATGGGTTCGGGAATCCTCTGGCTCGTCGCGGCCTCGCTGCTCTCGCTCATCGCGTCGGTGAAACTGCACGCGCCGGATTTTCTCGGGGCCTGCCCGTGGTTCACTTACGGCCACGTGAAACCCGCGGCGGCGTCCGCGTTCATCTTCGGCTTCGCGTCGCAGGCCGGCCTCGGCCTCGTGCTCTGGCTCATCTGCCGGCTCGGCAAGGTCACGCTCTGCGGCTGGTTCCCCGCGCTCACTGGCGCGGCGCTCTGGAATCTCGGCGTGACCTACGGCGTGAGCAAGGTGCTCGTCAGCGGCGGCTCCGGGCAGGAATGGCTGGAGTTTCCGCACGGCGCGTCCGGCCTGATGATGCTCGGCTATTTCCTCATCGCGATGCCGGCGCTCATCACCTTCCGCAAGCGGCAAGTGCCCGGACTTTCCGTCGCGCAATGGTATCTGCTCGCGGCGCTCTTCTTTTTCCCGTGGCTCTGGGTCGCCGGCAACGCGCTGCTCGTCTGCGAGCCCGTGCGCGGCGTCGTGCAGATCACGACCGGCGCGTGGTTCCGCGCGGGCCTGCTCAACCTCTGGCTCACGCCGCTCGCGCTCGCGGTCATCTACGCGCTGCTCCCCGCCGCGCTTGGCCGGCCGGTGCGCGACCGCGGCCTCGCGGCGTTCGCCTTTTGGACGCTCGTGCTGTTCGGCGCGTGGACCGGTCTCGCGCAGACCGCGCCCGTGCCGTCGTGGCTCGTGAGCCTCAGCAACGCCTGCACCGTCGCCTTCGCGCTGCCCGTCCTCGCCGTGGCCGTGAATCTGGAACTGATGTTGAAAAGCGAAGTGGCTTGCGAGGATGCCTCGCCCGCGGTGCCGTTCCTCGCGTTCGGCGCGCTCGCGTTCATCCTCGGCAACGGCCTCCACATTTTCGGCGCGGTGCCTTACGTCGCGAAATTCGTCGCGCTCACGCACTACTCCGCCGGTGTGGGCGCGCTGCTGCTCGGCGGCTTCGTGATGATGTCGCTGCTCGGCGGCCTCACCCTCGCGCTGCCTGACCTGTTTGAAATGGACTGGCCCAAGCCGCAACTCATCCGGCCGCAGTTCGGGGCGCTCGCGATGGGCGTTGCGCTCACCTCGCTCGCGCTCGTGGTCGCCGGCCTCCAGCAGGGCCGCGCGCTCCGGCACGCCGCGCCGTTCCTCGACGCCGTGAAGGGCGGCCAGCTTTTCCTCGTGCTCGCCTCGCTCGGCGCGCTGCTCACGCTCGCGGGCGTCGCGCTCTTCGCGCTCCACTTTGGTTTGCTTGTGTGCGCGGTGTGCCGCGAATGCTGCGGCTCGTGCTGCGGTGCGACGCCCGCTTCAACCACGGAGGGTGCCGCGTGAACAAGGGGCCGTTCATTTTTCTCGGTGCGTTCGCGAGCCTCGCGCTCTCGTGGCTCGGGCTCGTGCTCGGGCCGCAGCTCCAGTTTGGCGGCGAGCAGCCGCAGAAGATTGAGGACCTCAATGTCGTCTATCCCGCCGCGCGCAACGGCCTCGCGCAACAGGGCGCGGAGGTTTATCGCGCGCTCGGCTGTCAGCACTGCCACAGCCAGCAGGTGCGGCAGGAAGGGCTGGAGTTCGGCGCGAAGCTCACCGCGCCCGGCGAGACGCCCGCGAAGCTGGCCGCCGCGCTCGTGAAGCTCGGCCTCGCGCAGGACGTCGCCGGAGCGAACGCGCAGCTCGCGAAACTTCCGCTCACGCTCGGCGCGGACGTGGAACTGAGCCACGCCGAATTTCTGGTCAGGACCGTGAAGGACGCCGACGACAAGGCGAAGGCCGAGATCACGTTCAAGAATCTCGGCGCCGATCTCGGCCGTGGCTGGGGCGTGCGCATGTCCACCGCGTCCGATTATCTTTTCGATCAGCCGGTGCTCGCCGGCTCGGCGCGCGTCGGTCCCGACCTCGCGAACGTCGGCGTGCGCGCGCCGGAGAAATATTCCGCGCCGTGGAAGTTCACCTCGACCAACACGTTCGCCGAATTCCGCGCGTGGCAGCTCAGGCATCTGGCCGAGCCGCGTGCCGTTGCGCCCGGCTCCACGATGCCGGCCTACCGTTTCCTTTTTGATCAGCGCGCCGAGGGCAAAGTTCCGAAGCACGACGCCGAGGCGCTCGTGGCCTACCTGTTCAGCCTGCGCCAGGACGTGCCGCTGCCGAACGCGCCGCTGCCGCGCGTCGCCTCCGTGAAGCCGGCGGCCACTAATGCGCCCGCCGCCACCAACACTCCCGCGAAATGAACGCCGACGAGACCAACCTCCCCGATTTTCCGCTCGGCACCGATACGCCGGACGAGCCGGGTTCGCTCTCGCGCTGGGTGCCGTGGGCCGTGGTGCTTATTTGCGCGCTCGGCTATCGCGGTTGCCTCTTCGTGGACGAACACGGCGCGGGCTTCGACGGAAAAATCCACGGTCCGTGGAAGAGCACGGCGCAGATCGCCATCGCGAATCCGCCGAAAGACGAGGACCCGCTCTTCAAGGAAGGCAAAAACGTTTACACCACCTTCTGCGCGCCGTGCCATCAGCCCAGCGGCCTCGGCGCGCCCGGCATCGCGCCGCCGCTCGTCGGCTCCGAGTGGGTGCTGGCCGAGGGCGCGAACCGCATCATCCGCATCGTGCTCAACGGCGCGCAGGGCCCCATTACCGTCAAAGGACAGGAATTCAACCTTGCGATGGTGCCGTGGAAGGACGCGCTCAACGACAAGCAGATCGCCGCCGTGATCACTTTCATCCGCAACAACCCCGAGTGGGAGCACAAGGCCGGCGGCGTGAAGCCGGAGGAAGTCGCCCCGATCCGCAAGGCGACCGCCGACAAGGCCAGCGCATACACCGCGCCCGAACTGCTCGCGGTGCCGGTGAAGTGACCCCAGTGAGGTAGCAGCCGACTTGAGGAGGCTCTGACTGAGTATTCTTGCGGGGGCGGAAATTGGAGCCTGCTTACGTCGGCTGCTACCGCATCGGAAGTAGCTCCTCGGGTGCTACGTCCGTGCGCTTGCTGCTTTTTCCCTCGCCTCGATTTGCTCCATGGCCCAGCGCGCATGTTCCGCAACGAGCGGTTCCGCGTCGCTCGTCGCCTTCAGCAGCGCCGGCAGTGCGTGCGCGTCGCCCACGTTGCCGAGGGCGACGCAGACGTTGCGCAGCAGGCCGCGGCGTTTCGTCCGCAGCATCGGGGTGCCGGCGAATTTCTTTTTGAAACCGGCGTTGTCGAGCGCGAGCAGCTCCAGCAGGTCGGGCGTTAAAAACTCCGCGCGCGCGTGCGGTTTCATCAACGCGCCTTCGCGCGCGAATTTGTTCCACGGGCAGACGGCGAGGCAGTCGTCGCAGCCGTAGATGCGGTTGCCGATGAGCGGGCGCAGCTCGACGGGGATGCTGCCCTTCAGCTCGATGGTGAGGTAGGAAATGCAGCGGCGCGCGTCGAGCTGGAACGGCGCGGTGATGCACTGCGTCGGGCACGCGGCGAGGCAGCGCGCGCAGGTGCCGCAGCGGTTTTTCTCCGGCGCATCCGGCTCCAGCTCCGCCGTCGTCAGGATTTCGGCGAGGAAAAACCAGTTGCCCAGCCCGCGGCTGATGAGGTTGGTGTGCTTGCCGATGAAGCCGAGGCCGGCGCGTTGCGCGAGGTCGCGTTCGAGCAGCGGCCCGGTGTCCACATACCAGAGCGAACGCGACTCGGGGGCGAGGGTGGAGATGAAATTGGAGAGCTGCTTCAGTTTTTCCGCGAGCACGTCGTGGTAATCCGTGAAGCGCGCGTAGCGGGCGACGACGCCGGTGGTCGGTTGTCCGTGGTCAGTTGTCCGTGGTCCGTGGTCCGTGGTCCGTGGTGGGCGTGCGGCGTCGTTGTTGGCAACGGACCACTGACCACTGACCACTGACTCGGCCCGATCCGCCGAGTAAGCCGCGGCCACGCACACGATGCTCCTTGCTCCCGGCAGCACTCGCTGCGGATCCGTGCGCTTGTCCGCGTTGCGCGCGAGCCACGTCATTTCTCCGTGGCGACCGTCGGCGAGCCAGGCGTGAAAATGGTCGGCGTCGGCGGGCGCGGCGGCGGTGGTGACGCGGCAGGCGTCGAAGCCGAGTTCGCGCGCGCGCTGCTGGAGCCGCGCCTTCACGACGACGCGTGCCCGCCTTGGAGCCGGCGGTATTCGGCGACGACGAGCTGCGCGAGTTGCTTGCTTGAACGCTGGTCGGTGGTGAGCAACAGGTCGGCCTGTTTGTAGAATGGCTCGCGCTCGGCGAGCAATTCGCGGATGCGCGCGACGGGGTCGGGGACGTTCAGCAGCGGCCGGTGCGTCTGGTGCCGCACGCGTTCCCACACGGTCTCCGGCGCGGCCCAGAGGCAGACGACGAGGGCGTGCCGCTTGAGCTCGTCGAGGTTGCCCGGTTGTGCGGCGAGGCCACCGCCGGTGGCGACGACCTTGCGGCTCCAGCCGGCCAGTTCGCGCAGGATGGCGCGCTCCATTTCACGAAACGCGGGCTCGCCCTGGTGCTGAAAAATTTCCGGCACTTTCGCCCCGGCGCGCTGCTCGATGAGCTCGTCGGTGTCCACGAAATCGTAGCCGAGCGCGGCCGCGGCCATGCGCCCGACGGAGGATTTGCCGACGCCCATGAAGCCGATGAGCGCGATGTTGCGGAGTTTGCCGGTCACGCGGCGAGTTAAGCGGAACGGGCGGAAGTTGGACAGCGGCAAAAGGAATGACGAAATCCGAATGACGAATGGCGGGTGGGCCCGTCATTTGGATTTCGTCATTTGGCATTTTCTCCGCCCCGACCGGGATTTTGATTTTCAATTTCGCGTGCGTCCGCTATTCTCCGCGCGTGCCCGACGCGACGAGGACTGGTGAGAAGGTCATCCGCGGCATCCCGGTTTCGGCCGGGGTTTGCCGCGGACGGCTTGTCGTCATGACGGACGCGGCGGCGAGCATTCCCCGGCACGAAATCCCCGCGCTGGCCACGCAGTCGGAAATTGACCGGCTCGAGCAGGCGCTCATGGCCACGCGCCAGCAGGTGCTCGGCGTGCAGGCGAAGGTCGAGTCCGCGATGGGCGCGAAGGACGCGAGCATTTTCGACGCGCACCTGCTCGTGCTTGAGGACCCGACGCTGCTCGACGAGGTGATGAAACTCATTTCCGAAAAGCGCCTCAACGCCGAGGCCGCCTTCTCCGATGTCGCGGACCATTACATGAAGAGCCTCGCGGCCGTGGACGACGACTACTTGCGCGAGCGCGCCACCGACATGCGCGACGTGACGTCGCGCGTGCTCGCCAACCTCGCCGGCCGCGCCTCGGAGCACGAGCTGCCGAAGCTCCGCGAGCCGTGCATCATCGTGGCGCACGATCTTCCGCCGTCGAAGACCGCGCAGCTCGACAAGAAAATGGTGCTCGGCTTCGTGACCGACGTGGGCGGCAAGACCTCGCACACGGCGATCCTCGCGCGCTCGCTCCAGATTCCGGCGGTGGTGGGGTTGAAGAACGCCAGCCGCACGCTGGAGTCCGGCCAATACGCGCTGCTCGACGGCTACAACGGAATCATCATCCTCAACCCGACCGACCAGACGCTTTTCGAGTATGGCCAGATCGTGCGCAAGCAGGTGGACCTCGCGGCGAAGTTGCAGGACGTGCGCGACAAGCCGGCCGTCACGTTCGACGGCGCAAGCATCACGCTCTCGGCGAACGTCGAGGGCGCGGACGACATCGAGTTGGTGAAGGATTCGGGTGCCGAGGGTGTCGGGCTGTTTCGCACGGAATATCTTTTCATCAACCGCGCCGTGTCGCCGACGGAGGAGGAGCAGTTTCAGGAATACCGCAAGGTGGCCGAGGCGCTGAACCCGCAGCCGGTGATCATCCGCACGCTCGATCTCGGCGGGGACAAGTTCGCGTCGCACGTGGACGTGCCGAAGGAGATGAACCCGTTCCTCGGCTGGCGCGCGATCCGTTATTGCCTCCAGGAGCCGGCCGTTTTCCGCGCGCAGCTTCGTGCCATCCTGCGCGCGAGCGCGTTCGGCAATGTTAAAATAATGTATCCGATGATCTCCGGCCTGCAGGAGCTGACGGAGGCGAACGCGATGCTCGATGCGTGCAAGGAGGAACTCCGGCGCGAGGGCGTGGCGTTCAACGACGCGATGGACGTGGGCGTGATGATCGAAATCCCGAGCGCCGTGCTGATCGCCGACGCGCTCGCGAAGCGGGTGAAATTTTTCAGCATCGGCACCAACGACCTCATCCAGTATTCGCTCGCCGTGGACCGGCTCAACGAGCGCATCGCGCACCTCTACGATCCCGCGCATCCCGCGATTCTCCGGCTCATCCAGCTCACGGTGGAGGCCGCGCACCGGCACGGCATCTGGTGCGGCGTGTGCGGCGAGATGGCGAGCGATCCGGTCTTCGTGCCGCTGCTGCTGGGCCTGGGCGTGGACGAACTGAGCGCGGCCGGGGCGCTGGTGCCGCCGGTGAAATTCCTGGTGCGCCGTCTGAAAATGGCGGAGGCGAAGGAGTTGGCCGCCTTCGCGCTGAACTCGGAAAACGGCGCGGAGGTGTTGAAGCGCGCCCAGCAGCTCGCGCGGGACATCGCGCCGAGCCTGTTCGAGAACCAATGAACCGGCCCCCACCTGCTTTTTTCCGCACGAAAAACTTGCCCGGCAGCCGGGCGTCTGATTATTCGACACGCGACAAATGAAAATCCTGATCCTCGCCGCCGGTTACGCCACGCGCCTCTATCCGCTCACGCTCACCCAGCCCAAGCCGCTGCTCGGCGTCGCGGGCAAGCCGATGATCGAATACGTGCTCGATAATCTCGCGCCCATCGGGGGCATTGACCGCGTCTATGTCGTGACCAACGACAAGTTCGCCGACCATTTTCAGAAATGGGCCGACGGCTACCGCGCCACCAAGTCGAAGCTCGACTTCACCATCGTCAACGACCGCTCGACCGACGACACCAACAAGCTCGGAGCCATCGGCGACCTGAACCTCGTCATCGAAAAGGAAAAGGTGGACGACGACCTGATCGTGGTCGCGGGCGACAATCTGTTCAGCCAGAGCGTCGAGGAGTTCGGAAAATTCTGCCGCGCGAAGAACGCACCGGTGCTCGGGGTTTACGACGTGGGCAGCCTAGAGCAGGCGAAAAAATACGGTGTGGTCGCGCTCGACACCGCGGGCAAGCTGGTGAAGTTCGAGGAAAAACCCGCGCAGCCCGCGAGCACGCTCATCGGCATCGCGCTTTATTTTTATCCGAAGCACACGCTGCCGCTGATCAAGCAATACGTCGCCGAGGGGAACAATCCCGACCAGCCCGGCCGGCTTGTGCAATGGCTCTACCCGCGCACGCCGGTCTATACGTGGACCGTGCCGGGCCTGTGGTATGACATCGGGTCAAAGGAAACGCTGGAGGAGGCGAACCGGATTTACGCGAAGCGGTGAAGGATTCAAAAGCTCGAAGCTCGAAACCCGAAATCCGAAACAAGCGCAAAATCCAAAAGGTCGAATGACCGAAACCGGCGCGCATCGCCTGTTTCGGTCATTTCCGTTTCGGTGATTTGGATTTGTTTCGGATTTCGGATTTCGAGTTTCGGATTTTCCCCGGCCGCTTCACTTCAGCACTTCATCAAACATCCGATACGCGATCTGCCGCATCTCGTCGGGGAAATCGTGCGGGCAGTCGGGATGTTCGACGCGGAGGTTCTCCGGTTTGCCGTAAAGCCGATAGACCTGTGACGCCGCGGCGGCGATGCGGTCCACGCTCTCCCATTTGAAATTCGCGTCCTTCAACGGCGCGGCGATGAAGACTCGGCGCGGCGCGAGCGCGCCGATCAGTTCGTGGAAGTCGAATGGGATTTCCTCCAGCCGGCCCGCGTAGTCCGCCAGTCGCGGCAAGTAGCGCGTCTGGCACCAGCCTTGTTCGAGTCGCCAGACCTTGGGGTTGCCGTTCATGTAGTCGAGGTAGGAGTCCAGCCCGCAGCTCGACGCGACCGCGGCGATGCGCTCGTCGAAGACTGCGGTGTAAACCGAGTTGTGCCCGCCGAGCGAGTGACCGATCGCGCCAAACTTTCCGCGCCGCACGGAAGGGAGCGAGTCGAGCAGATCGAGCGCGCGCACGTTGTCCCAGATCGCCTTCATCGTGCCGCTCGCGTAGCCGAGGGACTTGAGGTCGGGCTGGTATTTGGCGAGCAGCGGATAATTGGGCGCGATGGTCACGTAGCCGCGCCGCGCCAGCTCGGTCGCGTATTGGCGGTTGGGCGTGGTGCCGATGCCTTCGATGACGACGCCGTGCCCGATGCGGTTGTCGGTCCCGTGCAGGCAAAGCACACCGGGAAATTTTCGCGACGAACTCAGCGCCGCCTTCGGAATGCAAAGGTAGGCGAGCGCGCGTCCGCCCGGCTCGGCCTGGTAGGTGATGAGCCGGCGAACGTAAGCGCCGTAGTCCACTTCCTCCTCGACCTTCACGTCGAGCGCGCAGCGTTTCTCGGCACCGGGCAACGGCCCCATCACGGCCTGCATTCCGCGCAAAATTTCCGCGCGCCGCTGCTGCCAGTCCGCCACGGAACGGACTGGCCGGATGACATTCGCCTCGTCACGCCAAAGCAAGAGGTCGGTGCGGGGCAGCTGCGAGCCGGGACGGCTCGCGGTCCGCCGGTGCCCGGATGCGCCCGGGTGTCGCGGTGGGACTGATTCCTGCTTTTTGTCTGCGCTTCTCCGACCGGCGAGGTCGGTGAGGCAAACAACAAACGCGCATGAGTGCCCTGATTATCACCTTGTTGGCGACGTTGATCCCGCTCAACGGGCTGGCGTTGTGGGCCTTCATGCACTACGCGCCCGCGGCGGATTCGCCCCTGCGCCGGCATGTTTTCACCACGCTGACCTTCGCCATCACGCCGGTGGTGTGTGCCATTTTCAGCCTGTGGCTGTCCACGGAATTGGGCAGTGCCGTGGAGGACTACTGGCGCCCGGTGCTGACGGCCCTGGGTTGGATCGCGGCGTTTCCGGTCGTCCTGCTGGTGGCGATGGGGTTGCGGTTCTATCTCTGGCTGCGTCGGGTTGACGACGCCGATGAATCTGAGGACGATGGCCACGGCACGCAGTTGACGCCCCATCATCAGTGAGCCTGCGCCGCCGTCAGCTCACGCGGCTTTCTTTTTTCCCTTCTTCGGTTTCTTTTCCGGATCGCCGCCAGCTTTAGTCGCGCCCTTGCGCGCAGTGACTTCGGGCGGTTCGGGGAAGCGACCCTGATCGTCCGATTCGACGAGCCATTTTTCCAACTCCGTGCGCAGACGTTTCAGCGCCGTGACGTGCTCGGGCCTGGTGGAGGCGGCGAGGTTGTTCATGCACCAAGGGTCGGTCTGCGTGTCGAACAACTCCTCCGGCGGCATCGTGGGCGCGAGGTAGAAATTTTTTTGCCACTCGGTGAGCTTGCCCTGGGCGCCGAGTTCCTTGATGAGGTTCCACACGGGATAGCTGCGCTCCTTGTAGTCGTTGGCCTGGAGGAAGGGACGCTCCGGCATGAAGTTTTTGATGTAGCGGTAGCGCGCGTCGCGCGCGGTGCGGAAGCGGAACATCGTCTCGTCGCAACGGTCGCGCGCGCCGAAGGCGTATTCGCGCGCTGGCTCGGCGTGGTCGCCGAGAAAAATGCGGCCCTGCATCTTCGCGGGCTTCGCATGGCCGGCCGCGTCGAGGAAAGTCGGCGCGAAGTCAATCGCCGGGATGAGCTGGTCGCTCACGCCGCCGACCGTGAAATTTTTCGGGAGCGGAAAACTTTTCGCCCAACGGATGAGCAGCGGGATGTTCAGGCCGTCGTCATACACGAACTGCTTTCCGCGCACGTGCGCCTCGCCGTGGTCGCCGATGAACATGATGATCGTGTTGTCCGCGAGCCCGTCCTTTTCCAATTGCGCCAGGATCAGGCCCACCTTGCGGTCGAGTTCGGTTGCGGCGTCGAGATACTTGCCCCAGTCCTCGCGCGCCACCGGGTGGTCGGGATAGATCGGCGGCAGGAAAAGTTTCGCGCGATCCGCGCGCTTGGGTCCGTTGAAGGCGCGGTGCTTCTCGTGGAAATTGATCTGCGCGTAAAACGGCTGGTGCGATTTCAAATCGTCCCATCGCGAAGATTCAAATGGCTTGGCGTCGTAGGTGAAGTTCCAGTCCGTTTTGCCCGTGCCCTTGAAGCCGAAGTCCAGCGGCATCTCCACGAGATTCGCGGTGAAGTAGCCCGCCTCGCGCATCCAGTCGGGCAGCGGCTTGACGCCCTCGGGCACGCGATAGCCATCGTCGCGGTGTGAGCGGTGATGGTGCGCGCCGATGGTCGTCTGATACATCCCGGTCATGAACGCCGAGCGGCTCGCGCTGCACACGGGCGCGGTGGTGAAGCAGCGCGTGTAGCGCATCCCCTGCGCCGCGAGCCGGTCGAGGTTCGGCGTCCACACTTCCTTCGTGCCGTAGCAGCCGAGGTCAGGACAGAAATCCTCGGCGATCAGCCAGAGAATGTTGGGACGCTTGGTAGCGGGCGCGGCATGCAGAGGGCCGGGGGCCGAGTGCAGCGCGGCAATGGCGAACGCAAATGCGAGCAGGCGGAGAATGGGTTTCATGCGATGAAGCGGACGCTGCCCCGGCGGGGAAATTCGGTCAACGGCGGAGAGTCATGGTCCGGTCAATTCAAGCGCGTCGCGCGTGAGCAAAGAAAAACGCGGGGCGCCGTTGCCAGCGTCCCGCGTTTTGAAATCATTCCGCGTCCGCGGAAGAAATTAGTAGCGATCGCGCCCACCGCCGCCGTCGCCACCACGGTAACCGCCACCACCACCACCACCGCCGCCCCGGCGTTCACCGCCGCCGCGATAACCACCACCTCCGCCGCCGCCGGGCGTGCGGTCTTCACGGGGGCGCGCCTCGTTGACCGTGAGGTCGCGGCCTTGGAAATTCTTGCCGGCCAGCGCCGCGATCGCGGCCTGGGCGGCCTCGGCGGACTCCATGGTCACGAACGCGAAGCCGCGGGGGCGGCCGGTCTCGCGGTCGAGCATGACGGCGACCTCGACGACCACGCCGTGGGCCGAGAAGAGTTCTTGAAGATCGTTTTGCGTGACGCTGAAGGGCAGGTTGCCGACGAATAATTTGGTGCTCATGGAGGTTGTGGTTGGTTGACTGTCACTTGCTCGGACGGTTCCCGGTCGTCGGGATTCAAATGGTCTCTGAAACGGGGTTCACTGGAGGATTTTGCCGGTCGAGAAGTTTGCAGCTTTGATTGACTGCGCGTGAAACTGGTCGAAGCCGTTGGCAGATGCAAACATTTTTTCCCGCCGGTTCACTTCAGCCGCTCCGCCAGCCGCGGCTCCGCTTTCGGCAACTCT
The DNA here is from genome assembly GCA_016199935.1 of Verrucomicrobiota bacterium. Classification (GTDB taxonomy): domain Bacteria; phylum Verrucomicrobiota; class Verrucomicrobiia; order Limisphaerales; family JACQFS01; genus JACQFS01. The sequence continues at coordinate 8,940 of JACQFS010000086.1, read as the reverse complement.
TTCCGCACCAGTTCCGCCATCGCGCGCGCACCAGCTTCGTTGAAATGCGTGCGGTCGCCGGCCTTGTTCGCGTGCGCGGCGGAGGCTTGCTCGCCGAGCTTGAGCACCAGCGCGCCGCTCGACGCGTGCAGGTCAATCACCGCGGCGTGCTTCTCCGCGGCGACCTCCTTCATCGCGGCGGCGTAGGGTTTGAGGATGTCGTCCAGCGTGCCGTCCGAATGAAAGACCCGCCGGTGCATCGGCGTGACGAAGATGGGGGTGGCGCCGAGCGCGCGCGCTTCGTCGGCGTAGCGGCGGAGGAAATCCTTGAAGTCGCCGCTGGCGTCGGTCGCTTCCGGCCGGCCCTTCGCGTGCGAATCGTTGTGGCCAAATTGAATGAAAACGAAGTCTGGCTTGGTCTGCTTCGCCTTTTCCCACAGGCCTTCCTTGATGAAGCTCTTGGTGCTGCGCCCGCTCTTCGCGAAGTTCGTCACCGTCACCGTGCCCGGTTTGAACCACTCCGCCACATACATGCCCCAGCCGCGCTCCGATTTGTCGGCCGGATAAGCGCACACGGTCGAGTCGCCGAGGATGGCGAGGCGGAGCGGCTCGGCGGCGGGCAAAATTCCGGCGGCGAGCAGGAGGCCGAGCGAGAGGAACGTGGTGATGGGTTTCATGGAGCGGCCCATTTTTAACCCGCCTTCGCATTGGAAGACAAAGCGGAAATGCTCTCGCCGGCAACCGGCTGGCGGCGCGCGAGCCTGAACCGACCGTCCAATAAAAAATTGACATCCCCCGGCATGGCGCGAAAGTCCGCGTCATTCCATGAAGGCACGTTCGCCAACCGTCACGCCCTTGCGGTGTTCCGCGACCGCTTGGGAAATGGAGCCACCCGACCGGGGGGCCAGTCGCCGGCAGCGCGTCGTTTTCCTTTTTTCGGGGTTCCCGCCCGCTGGAACCTCGTCCGCGCTCCTTTTTCGTTCTTCCCGCCAATCGGAACGCCAAAAAAACTTCTCCAACGTCCTTCCCGCGCGCCGGAACGCCGGCAAAAGCCTTTTGTCCTCCTTCCAACGCGCCGGAACGTCGAAAAAGGCCATTTTTCGTGCTCCCGACACGCGGGAACCTCGCCAAAAGCCTTTCATCGTGCTTCCTGCGCGCCGGAACCTTGAAAATGGTCAAAAAGAGCCATTCTTGCCGCCAACCCCCACTTTTCCATGCCTTTGATCCATGCCCGACCCCGAATACCCGAGATTTGACGACCCGCGCCTGCGCTGGGGAATGCCCGGCCTGCGCTACGGCCGCCCTTTGCCCTCTTACATCACCAATCCGCCAAACCTCAATCATCCGAAAGGAACCATACACTCCATGCAACTCCCCGAAAACCTCGACGACCTCGAAACGCTCGGCTTCAACGCCGCCGACGGGGCCGAGCAGCTTCAGGACACCCTGGGCCTCCTGCAAAACCGGAACCCGGTCATCTTGTCCGACGCGCAGGCGTTCAGCGACGCGCGCCTCGCCTTCGACGGTGCCGACAAGAAAGTGCGCGACGCCTACCGCGACCTGCGCATCGCCCGCGACAACGCCCGCGCCTGGCTGATGACCGCCAAGCAACTCCTCATTCCGACCCTCGGCAAGAAACCCTCCGCTGCGTGGACGGAGGCCGGCTTCAGCGACCAGACCCTCGCCGTGCCCAACGGCGAGGACAAGCTCATGCCCATGCTCCGCGCGCAAAAGAAATACCTCACCGAGCACCCCACGCTGGCCGTGCCCGACGACCGTTACAAATACACCGCCGCCCGCGCCCAGGCGTTGCTCGACGCCCTCGATGCCGCCGTGACCGACGACACCACCGGCGTCAAACCCACCATCGTGAAAAAGGACGGCGCGTTGAACACGCGCAACCTCACCGAGGAAGCCTTGCGCCGCCGCCTGCACGGCCTGCACGGCGAACTCGAACAGAAACTCGACGCGCTCGATCCGCGCTGGATCACCTTCGGCTTCAAACCGCCGGGCGCGCAGGACCGCCCCGACGGCGTCACGACCCTCACCGTGCAATCGCTCGGCAGCCGTCGCTACAAGCTGAGTTGGACCGCCGCCGCGCGTTCCGCCCGCTACCAGCTCTGGGAAAAAGCACCGGGCGCGAGCGAGTTCACGCTGCTCGACCGCACCGATGGTGAGTTGGAAAAGCTGCTGGAGAACGTCACCGCCGGCCTGCACACCTACAAAGTGCGCGGGGTGAACGACAGCGGCGAGGGGCATTTCAGCAACACGGTGACGGTGACGGAGACGTGAGGCCGGAGCCGGGGTGAAACGGCAAAGCCGCGACGCGTGAAACGAAACGCGCCGCGGCTTTCATCTGAAATTCGGTTTCAACCGACCGCGAACCGCGCACGTAAAAAGCAATCCGAGGAGAAGCAGCGCCACGGTGCCCGGCTCCGGCACGCCGACGATCTGGCCGCGCAGTTCGCCACCCGGAAACCCGGTTGTGTTCACGACGACATACCACAAGCCCGCGTTCAGTTGGTCAATCTCGCCGGAGTTCAACATCCGGTTGCCGGAAAAACTTACCAGGCCGGGTTCACCATTGATTCCCGGTGCCACGAGCACGCGATTCAAAGCAGCCAGTTCCGGGCCGGTTTGACCGGGAAACGCCGGCCCGAAAATACTCGCGGCAGTTGCGGCGACTCCGGGCAGGGGAATTAGGTAACTGAAAACCAGACCGTTGAGGCTGAGGCTGCCTGATCCAGTATTGGAACTCGCGTTCGGCGGAACCATGCTCGGGCCATCCAGGAACACATTGAAGAAGACGGTGCCCTGCGTCCGGCCCAGCTGAGGGCCAGCGATGAGCAGGCAGAAGAGAAAAAGTTTTTTCATACGAACCTACTTTCGCACTCAGGGCAGAAATCTCACGCGATAAACGCGCATCGGGAAATTGGTCAGGTCCAGGTCAATGTAGATGTAGGGCGAGATGTTAGTTTTCAAGGTCAGCCAGGTGAAGTTCGTCGCGATGTTGGTCTTCGCCTCCACGACGTAGCTGCGGTTGGTGATTCCCGTGACGGTGAACTGATAGGTGTTGGTCACGACGCCCCACGCACTGAGTTTGGCCTGGGCGTTGGTGAACACGAGCAGGGTGGCGACAGAACTCGTAGCAGCCCCAGAAGTGTTCGTGGCCACAGCGAGATAATCGCCCGCCTGATTGGTCTGAACATTGGTTCTGGTGAAGTTGCTGGAAGTCGCTCCTGAAATGTTTGTTCCCTGAAAACGCCACTGGTAGGCGGGCGTTGGGATGCCGACCGCCAGTGAATAAAGGGTCACGTTTTCGCCGACCACGGCGTTGGTGCTGGCCGGGTTATTGGCGAACATCGGAGCCGTCGGCTGAATCAGATGCAGGGTGAAGCTACCTGAAGCGTTGGCGAAGCCAGCCACCGCAATTTGATAGGTCACGCCATTGGTCGCCGTGAACACGAGCTTGCTGGCTCCGCTTCCGGCGCTGCCGTGATCCGAGGCGAGCGCAGTGAGGTTGGTCAACGACGAGCCGGCATAAACGGCAAGCACCGTGTCGAAAGTGTTCGTCCGAATATCCAAGGAAACACTGCCGTTGGTGGGAGCGACCCACCGATACCAGACCGAGGGCGGGTTGTTGACACCGGCATGGCTTGGCTCGCCGGTTTCTGGCGTTGCTTTGGTGTTGGTTCCGGGCACGAAGACTTCCCCGCCGGAGATTAAGGCACTCCCGACAAAATTGTCATTGGTTGGAGTGATGACGGCGTTGCCCCACCAGACTCCAAAGCGCCCGTCTCCGTCACTTGCGCCGGTTCCGTTCGGCGTGGCCGCGTATTCCTGCACGGTCCAAAAGTCCGCGTCGTTCAACGGGTCTGTTACGGTCGCACTTAAGTCTCCCCACCGGTTTCGACCGCCTCCAAAAGTTTTGTAATAAACTCCCTGCCCGGATTTGAGGACGACACTTGGCCTCAGCGTGCCCGGTGGGTCATTGAATTCCCGGTAGGAATAGGCTCCGCTCGCATACTGGTTGGTGGAGAAAGTCGAATAACCAATGAGGGCGTCGCCGAAGCGATTAACGGCGATTGAAGGGAAAGCATAAAACAGCGTTGCGGCAGTGTCTTCGAGTCGGCCGACTTGGCTCACGGATCCATCGCCCGGACCGATCTGCCACCACTGGACAGCCGAATGAGTCGCGGCGTTGAATGGCAGAAACACGGTCTGCGCACACCACAGATAACCATTTCGATACACGACGTTCTGCATGCGCGAATCGCCACAGTGAATTTTGACTGTCGAATTTGATTGTGGCCCGGAGATGCCCGTTGGCGGCACATCCGCCCAAGGCTGCCCAGACGGAAAAAACAGTGTAGCGGTAAGCAGTTCGCTTCCAGGGTTGCCGGTGATGGTATAAAGCCTAAGATAACCATTGGTGCTCCCGCTAATCACCAAGTTGGTCGCCCACGTCTGGACGAGATACATCGTCGTCAGGCTTGGGTCTTGAGTTGTGGCCGGAACGAGTGTTCCTCCCAAGCTCGGGGAAAGATTTGTAACGGAATAATTCGTGCCACCTGCGTAAAGGTTCGTCTTGTTGAATGCGTAAACTCGCGCGTTTGCAAATCCACCGGAATTCGTGACTCGATTTGTGGTCATATTAACCGTGGCGACAATCCAATTGCTGTTGAAGCCCACCGAGGGATAGTCCGCCCAAAGCGCCGTAGTTGGGTCCACCGCAATTCTGAAACGATACCATCCGCCGGTTGGGTCACTGGTTTGCGAGACGCCGACAAGAATAGACGCATTTGCGGCAAAGGGCGGCGGCTCGGTAATTGTCATCGCAATCCACCGTTGCCGGTAAGGATCATAGAGCACTCTGGGGTCCGTGATAAAATTGAACGTTCCCAAGCTCGACCACCAGCTCGCCAGTGATTGCGTTAGGAAGTTCGTGGTGCCCGTTCGGTTTTGGATTCGAACCTGAGTGTTCAACATTGTCATCACATGGTTCGGCCCGACCGCCCCTTGAGTATCCGGAGGGATCTGAGTGTTGTCGTCGTCCAAGCCCTGAAAACTTGTCAAAGGGCTTGGCGAAGCTGAAGGCGAAAACGTAGCAGGTGAAGACGGATACGGAACCAGTTTTCCGATGCTGTAATTGGTGGGCAGATCGGAGGCAGGGGTGACATTCTGATACGGCGCAACGGTCCCGGCCATTGATTTGCCGGCTGCCACGGCCAGGGCGACAAAGCCCGCAAGGTAAAGAAGCTTAATTCGATTCGGTTTCATTTTGAACTGGTCCTTTCTTGGATCTCATTCGCGGAACGAGCTGCTCAAACAATAGGGGCGTGACCTACTCACGCCCCAACTCAGGCACTAGCATGCCCTCAACGGAACGCTTTCAGGCACGCCCGATGGGGCGTGCCTCGAAAGCTGTCCGCTGAGTGAAAGTGCTAGTTTCGAGTTGAACAGCAGCCGAAGCCGCAAATTTGTTTTTGGGTGAGTTTTACATAGTCTTCTTTCCGAACGGGTGAAGTGAAGCGCAAGCAGCGCGTTGGCGCAATCGTTTTCCGAAGCGCAAAAGAAATCTGCGACTGATCCCTTTGCGGCGGCAAACGCGAATGCCGCCGGATAAACCTTTGACCCGCACCGCAACTTTCCCTAGCTTGCGCCGTAGTAATTGCTGCGGTTGTCCGTGTTGAGTTGTCCGCGAAACTAAATGGCGTTGCCATCCATCAAAAGCGTCTTTGAACGCGCCCAGCTTGCCACGTCCGGCCAGTTCGACGAATGGCTGAAAGCGTGGCGCGTCGCCGCCGAGAGCGGCTCCCCCGAATCCCTTTTCACCTTCATGTGCCGCGAGCGCGGCGTGGCCGAGGATATTTTTCTCCAGCAGCTTGCCGCCACGCTCGGCTGGGCGTTTCTCGACCTGAAAAAAGTCACCGTCGAGCCGGCCGTGCGGAACAAGATTTCCACCAAGGTCGCCTTCCAGTTCGGCGCGCTGCCGATCAGTTTTGAAAACGAGACGCTCACCGTCGCCGTCTCCAATCCGTTCAACAACGCGCTGCTCAACGCCGTGCAGTTCGACGCCCGGTCCCCGGTGAAGTTCGCGCTCGCTCCCGCCGCGGAGATCGAGAAGTCGCTCAAGAAATACTACGGCGTCGGCGCCGAGACCCTCGACGAGATGGCCGGCGAGGAGACGATGGAACTCGAGATCGCCAACGACAAGGAGATCACCGAGGACGACCAGGAGGCCAGCGTCATCAAGTTCGTGAACCAGGTCGTGTGGGAGGCGTTCAAGGATCGCGCGACGGACATTCACTTCGAGCCGTCCGAGGACGAGCTGCGCATCCGCTACCGCATTGACGGCATCCTGCATCAGACGCCGATGCCGGCGCAGTTGAAACGTTTTCAGGCCGCGATCATCTCGCGCATCAAGGTCATGTCGGGGATGAACATCGCCGAGAAGCGCCTGCCGCAGGACGGCCGCATCAACGTCCGCATCAAGGGCGAGGAACTCGACATCCGCGTCTCGACCGTGCCGACGGTCTATGGCGAAAGCGTCTCGCTGCGTCTGCTGACACGTGGGAAAATTTTCATGAGCCTCGACAAGCTCGGCTTCGCGCCGCGCGACGAGGCGGCCTTGCGCGAGCTCATCATCAAGCCGCACGGCATCCTGCTCGTCACCGGCCCGACCGGCTCGGGCAAATCCACCACGCTCTACGCCGCGCTCTCGACGATCAACTCGGTGCAGAAGCGCATCATCACCATTGAGGAACCGGTCGAATATGAGCTCAAGGGCATCAACCAGATCTCCGTGCGCTCGGACATCGGGCTGACGTTCGCGATGGGCCTGCGCCACATTCTCCGCCAGGACCCGAACGTCGTGATGGTCGGCGAAATCCGCGACCTCGAGACTGCCGAGATCGCCATCCGCGCCGCGCTCACGGGCCACCTGGTTTTCTCCACGCTCCACACGAACGACTCCGCGAGCGCGTTCACGCGGCTCATTGACATGGGCATCGAGCCGTTCCTCGTCGCGTCGTCGGTCGAGGCGATCCTCGCGCAGCGCCTCGTGCGCACCATTTGTCCGCACTGCAAGGTGGAGCAAATGGTGGAGCCGACCTACCTGCTCAAGATCGGTTTCCCCGCGGACGAAATCGCCACGACGAAATTTTATCGCGGCGCCGGGTGCGAGGAGTGCCGCATGCTCGGCTATCAGGGCCGGCTCGCCATTTACGAACTGCTGGTCGTTAACGAATCCATCCGCCCGCTCATCATGAACCGCGCCCCCGCCTCGACGCTCATGGCCAAGGCGGTGGAGCAGGGGACGCGCACGTTGCGCGTGGACGGCTGGAACAAGGTGAAGCTCGGCATCACGACCATCGAGGAAGTTTTGCGCGTCACGCAGACCGAGGAGCATCTCAAGTCGCTCGTCGGTGATCGGACGGAAATCTGGACCAAACCCGCATGAAGCAGGCGCGCCCCCATTCCTGCAACGTGCTGAACCTCGGCGAGGAACGCCAGGAGCTGTGGCAGTTCGCCACCGGCAGCCAGAAGCTTTCCCTCAACGCCGAGCATGCCGGTCCCGTCGCCGGCGCGCTGCCCGCGAAGACCATCGCGAAGGACTGGCGCACGCTCATTCAGCCGCGGCTCAACGTCGCGTGGCTCCCGCCCGAGCAGGTTTTTCTGCGCGTGCTGCACCTGCCCGCCGCGGACGCCGCCGAGGCGCAGGCGATGATCGAGTTGCAGTTGGAAAAAGTTTCGCCACTGCCCGTCAACCAGATCGTGTGGAGCTTCGAGCTGCTGCCGCGCACGCCGGACAATCTCCAGCCCGCCATCGTCATCCTCGTCGCGCGCCCGCTCGTCGAGGAGTTCCTCGGCAAGCTCGAGGCCAAGGGCTACCTCGCCGACCGGCTCGAGCTGCCGTTCCTCCACGAGCTGCTCGCGACGAAAATTTCCGGCGATGGCGTGTGGCTCTACCCCAGTGCGGTCGGGGAAAAATTTCACTGCTTCACCGCGTGGTGGTATGGCGGCGTGCTGCGCGAGCTGATCCTCATCCACCTGCCGAAGACCGAACAGGCCGGGCCGGTCCTGCGCGAGCAGCTCGGCAACATGGCCTGGAGCGGCGAACTCGAGGGCTGGCTCACCGCGCCGCCCGTGCTGCACCTCGTGGCGGAGGACGCGCTCGCGGAAAATTTCCGATCGCTCGCCGGACTTGATGCCGCGACGAACATCGTCGCGCCGCCGGCCGGCCGGGAACTGGCCGAGGCGTCCGCGCGCCACGCGGCCGGCGAGGGCGCGCGCGCGAATTTGCTGCCGCCGGAGTTTGTCACGCGCTACCGCCAACAACTCGTGGACCGCGTCTGGATGCGCGGCCTCGGCGCGGTGGTCGTGGCGTATGTGGTGCTCGTGGCGCTCTATCTCGGCTGGAGCCAGGTGATCCAGTGGCAGCGCGGCGGTGTCGAGGCGAAGATGGCGGCGTTGAGCGGCAGCTACACCAACGCCGTCCAGTTGAAGGCCAAGGTGCAGGTGCTGCAGGAGCAGTTGAACCTCAAGTATGCCGCGCTCGACGCGTGGAAAATTTCCGCCGGGCTGCTGCCGGAGGATCTGCGGCTCACCTCGTTCTCCATTTCGCGCGGCAAGAGCGTGATGCTCTACGGCGACGCCGGTTCCGACGCGGTCGGCAAGGTGACCGAATACAACCGCGCGATGGTCGGCGCCTCATCGGACACGAATGGCGCGGCGTTTTTCCAGAAGGTCAACCCGCCGCAGCAGGCGATCCGCGCCGACAAGGTCACGTGGAGCTTTTCCGCCGACATCAAACGCTCGGAGGTCGAATGACGAACCCGCTCGACAAGCTGAACCTGCGCCCCGGCGAGCAGCGGCTCGTCGTCGTCGTCGCGGTCGCGGCGTTTCTGGTTCTGAACTATTTTTTTGTCTGGCCGCACTTCGGCGACGTGGGCCCCGAGC
>JACQFS010000033.1 GCA_016199935.1 Verrucomicrobiota bacterium | reverse complement strand
GCCATCGCGAGGCCCGCGCCGTTGACGAGGCAGGCGATGGAGCCGTCGAGCTTGATGTAGTTCAGGTTGAACTGGCTCGCCTCGATCTCGAGCGGCGATTCCTCGGCGAGGTCGCGCATTTCCTGAATGTCCTTGTGGCGATAGAGCGCGTTGTCATCGAGGCCGACCTTCGCGTCCACGGCCACGAGCTTCTCCTTGCCGTCCGCACCGATGCAGATGCAGAGCGGATTGATTTCCACCATCGAGGCGTCGGCTTCCCACCACGTCTTGTAGACACCGGCGAAAAGTTTCACGGCCTGCTTGGCGAGGTCCCCGCGCAACCCGAGCGCGCCGGCGATTTTCCAACCGTTGAAATCCTTGAAGCCCGCGAGCGGGTCAATGTGCTCCTTGATGATCTTCTCGGGATGCTTCTCGGCGACTTCCTCGATGTCCACGCCGCCCTCGGTGCTGGCCATGATGAGCGGGCGCGAGTTGGCGCGGTCGAGCAGCACGGCGAGATAGAATTCCTTCTTGATGTCCTCGGCCGCCGCGACGAGCACGGTGCTGACGACGCGGCCATCGGGGCCGGTCTGCTTGGTGACGAGCGTGTTGCCGAGCATGGCCTTCGCGTGCGCGGTCGCCTCCTCGGCGGACTTCGCGAGCTTCACGCCGCCCTTGAAGCCGTCCTTGAACACGCCCTTGCCGCGGCCGCCCGCGTGAATTTGGGACTTCACCACGGCGAGCTTGTTGCCAGCGGCGAAGATTTTCTCGGCGGCGACCTTCGCTTCCTCGACGGTCTTGCAGGCATCGCCCGGTGGAACGGCGACGCCGTATTGTTTCAACAACTGCTTGGCCTGGTATTCGTGAATGTTCATAGAAAAGGATCCTTGGTCAGTGGTCCGTTGTCCGTCGCGAGAGCGGCGTGCCTTTAACCCCACGACACTCGCGCGTGGAAATCACCGCCGGTCAATCGGCGTCACCTTCAGCCCCACCGGCCCGGTGTAAACGGACTGCGGGCGGATGAGGCGGTTGTCGGCGAGTTGTTCGAGCACGTTCGCCGTCCAACCGCTCGTGCGCGCGATGGCGAAGATCGGCGTGAAGAGATCGGTGGGGATGCCGAGGGAGTAATAGACCGTGGCGCTGTAGAAATCCACGTTCGCGTTCAGGTTCTTCTTCTGCAACATCAGGTCGGCGATGCGCTCGCTCATCTGGATCCACTTCGGGTCGCCGAGCTTGGCGCTGAGGATTTTTGCCATGCGCTGGAGGTGCGGCGCGCGCGGGTCGAGCACCTTGTAAACACGGTGGCCGATGCCCATGATTTTTTTCTTCTGCGCCAACGCGTCCTCGATGAAGGCGTCCACGTGTTCGAGCGAGCCGATCTCCTTGAGCATCTTGATGACGCCCTCATTCGCGCCGCCGTGGAGCGGACCCTTGAGCGTGCCGATGGCGGTGGTGATGGCCGAATACATGTCGGAGAGCGTGGCGATGGTCACGCGCGCGCTGAACGTCGAGGCGTTCATGCCGTGGTCCGCGTGGAGCACGTAGCACATGTCCATCGTGCTCACCATTTCGTCGCTCGGCTTCTCGCCGTTGATCATCCAGAGGAAATTCGCCGCCTCGCCGAGCGTGGGATCGGGATGGATGAGTTCCTTCTTCTGCCGGTGCCGGTGGAAGTAGGCGGTGACGACGGGAATCTGCGCGATGAGCCGGCGGGCCTTGCGGCGCTGCGCGTCCATCGTGTCGTCGTCGCACGTCGTGTCAAAACACCCGAGCGCCGACACCGCGGTGCGGATCGCGTGCATCGGCGGCGTGGTCTTGGGAAATTTCTTGATGATGTCGAGGACGCCCTTGGGAATTTCGCGATACGCCGCGAGCGCGCCCTTGAGTTCATCCAACTCCGCGCGATTCGGCAGATGATTGTGGTGCAGGAGATACACGACCTCCTCGTAGCTCACCTTGCCGGCGAGCTCGTTGATGTCGTAGCCGCAATAGATGAGCTGCCCGATGTCACCGCGCACGTCGGACAGGCGCGTGTTCGCGGCGATCACGCCTTCGAGGCCCTTGCTGGTGGAAGCTGGTGCTGCTGCGCTCATGAAGTTCGGTTAAAAGTTCGTCACACTCTCAAAAAATAACGGCGCAATCTAGGTAGCGGTCAAGTGAGGGTCAACAGTTTTCCCGGAAACACACGGCGCGCACACAAACGCCACGCGCGTCCGTAAACCCGCACCATGCCGAAGGCAGCACTCCCTCGCTCCATTTCAATGCAGGAGAGGGAGTGCCGCCGCCCGCGTTCGGGGAAAATTCCAAGATGCACAGCGTTTTGTTCCGGCCGGCCTTTGCGCCTTGCGCGTGGCTGGTTTTGTGAAAGTCTGCCGGCAATTCTTCCGCCCATGAAAACCATTTCACCCGACGACTTGCGCGGCGTGTTCGCCGTGCCGCCGCTGGCGCGCAAGCGCGACGCGCGACGCTCGCTCGACCATGAACAGAACCGCCGGCTCGTGCGGCACATCACCGCCGGCGGCATCACGCGATTCATTTTCGGCGGCAACGCGTTTCTCTATCACCTCACCCTTGCCGAACACGAGGCGCTGCTGGCATGGCTCGCCGGCCTCGCGGCGGAGGGGTGGATGATTCCGAGCGCGGGGCCGGCGTTCGGCCGCGCGCTGGACCACGCGGCTTTGCTGCGGCGGCATCGCTTTCCCTGCGTGATGATGTTGCCGTGCGGCGACCCGCGCGACGCGGCGGGCTTGGAGGCGGGCCTGCGCGAGTTCGCCGACGCGGCGGAGACGAAGCTGATGCTCTACCTCAAGGACGAGGGAAATTTCGGCGCGGACAAGGAGGCCGGCCTCGACGTGGTCGGGCGGCTCGTCGCCGACGGCCTGTGCGTGGCGATCAAGTATGCCGTGGTGCGTGCGAATCCAGCGGAGGATGCCTACCTTGCGTCGCTGCTGCGCCGCGTGGATCGCAATCTGGTGGTGAGCGGCATGGGCGAGCGTCCGGCGGTGGTGCATTTGCGCGACTGGAAACTGCCGGGCTTCACCACCGGTTCGGGCTGCCTCGCGCCGCGGATGAGCCAGCGGATTTTCGAGGCGTGCGGGCGCGGCGATTTTGCGGCGGCGGAAAAGCTGCGTGAAAAATTTCTGCCGCTCGAAGATTTGCGCGACGCGTGGAACCCCGCGCGCGTGTTGCATCACGCGACGGAACTTGCCGGCATCGCCGACACCGGGTCGGTCGCCCCATTTCTTTCCGCGCTTTCGCGCGCACAGTTGGACCAGCTCGCGCCGGTTGCCCGTGAACTGGCGCGGCAGGATCAACTGTGACTTCCCGGCGCTTCCGTCTTCCGCTTCACCGCTCATCCCCCCACTTCCGGATCAAAATGCTCACCCCTCCGGCGGCAGGCCGCGCACGGCGCGTCCGCGTTTGAGGATTCGTTGCATCCGCGCCCGTAGGAACGGGCGCAGCGGCCAGCGGTCGCGCCCGTAGGTTTCGAGCGCGGCGCGCACGAGGACCTTCTGCGCGTTGGTCAGCGCCGCGCCGGCCTCGCGCAGCGCGAGCGCGAGCGGTTGCTTGGCGCCCTGCCGCGTGAACCGCGACGCGGCGACGGCGATGTCGGCCAGCATACGCGCCTTGAATTCCTCCGGCGCCGCGAGCATGGCTTCGAGGTGGGACGTTTGCGGGAGCGTCGCGCCGCGGGCGTAGGTTTTCCATCGCGGCGCGGGAAATTTCACCACGCCCAGCGAGGGCACAAACTCGATGCGCGTGCCGGCGAGCCAGACGCGCCGTGTGAAATCGTAGTCGGTGTGCCAGCTCAACGCGGCCGGGTCCGCCCAGCAGCCGACCGTGTCCACGAGGTCGCGGCGGTGCAGCCACGAGGAGGGCGGGAAGCCGTGGCGTTCATACGTCGCGCCATCCGCGGGCGGGCCGTTCACATCGAGGACGCCGGCGGGACCGAGGTTCACGCACAGGTCGTGAACAAAACCGGCGCCAGTTTTTTCCGCGTGCGCGACGAGCGCGGAAAGATGCGATGGCAGCCAGAGGTCATCGTGGCCGAGGTAGGCGACGTAACGCCCGCGCGCGCGGCGGAGGCCCTCGTTGTTCGGGCGCCACTGGTTGCCGCCGTTCTCCGCGAGGTTGAGCCAGTGCAGTCGCGCGTCGGCGAGCTCGGCGACCACCGCCTCGCTTTCTTCCGTGCAGCCGTCGCCGACGATCCACGCCTCGAAGTCGCGCAGATCCTGGGCGAGCAGGCTGCGGAGCGCGCAACGGAGCGTCGCGCTGCTGTTGTAGGTGGCAACGATGACGCTGACGGTTGGTGCAGAAGTGCTCATTGCCGGTTTGGCGCGGGCCGCGTGCGCGCGCACGAAGTGCCGGCGAAACTAGGCAGCGCGCTGCCGGCGGGCAAGCCGATTGCGGCCGTGCGGAAACGAATCGCGACGCGCGGCGTTTCCTTGCGCCGGGGTGGATAGTCCCTAAGGTTCACGCGAAATCGCCACCGGCCCCGACCGACGAGCGTGGACGCGCGACGATTCAGAATGGCCGCGGCAACCACGATGATGAAAGCACAACTCAAGAAGGACGTTCAGACCGTCACGCCCGACGGCACGCCGGTGCAACCCCTGATCCACGGCGTCGTGATCCGCAACGCCGTCACGCTGGCCGATGATCGAGGCACGCTGTGCGAGATTCTCAACCCGGCGTGGGGCGTGCATCCCGCGCCGTTCACCTACGTTTATCAGTTCACGATCCGGCCCGGAAAAATCAAGGGCTGGCACGTCCACCACCAGCACGACGACCGCATCTTCATCAGTCAGGGCGAGGTGAAGGTGGTGCTCTTCGACGACCGGCCCGACTCGCCGACGTATCGGATGGTGAACGAAATCCACCGCACGGACCGGCACCGCTCGGTGATGGTCATCCCGGCCCATGTGTTTCACGCGCACCAGAACATCGGCGGCACCGACGCGCTGATGGTCAGCATGCCCACGCGCGCCTACGACCACGCCGATCCCGATGTGTTCCGGTTGCCGATCGAGAACGACTACATCCCTTACCGCTTCGAGCAAAAGCTCGGGTGGTGAGGCGGCTTACCTGGCTGCCGCCTGCTCCTTTGGCGCGAGTTTGCCCTTGTCGAGAAACTCCAGCCCCATGTCGAGCCACTTGGCCGAGGGCAGCGCGTGGCCCACGCCGGGCACTTCGAGGTAGAGCACGTTCGCGAACTTCTCCTTGCGATAGCCATTCTCGTAAACCGCCTTGGTGCCCGCGCGGTTGAAATCCTTCTCGCCGGTCACGAGCGCGTAGCGGCATTTCGCCTTGGCGATGGCGAGCACGTCGTCGTCGGGGATGAAATCGGGCGGGTAGGTCTTGCCCTTCGCGACGGGGATGTCGGTGTAGAAGTTCACGCCCATGAACGGCATCGCGCCGCTGAACATGTCGGCCCACGACACGCCCACCATGCTCGCCACCCGCGCGCCGCCGGAAAAGCCGGAGACGTAAACGCGCCGGCCGTCCACGTTGAAGCGTTCGCGCAGCGCGACGTTCGCGCTCACCGCGAGCCGCACGCGGTCGAAGAGGTTGCGCGGATTGCCGGACTTGAACGCGCCGACGAAGAGGAGCTTGCGCGTCGCGAGCACCGGCTCCCAATCCTTCGGGATGGCCGGCGCATCGCCCGCGCTGATCCAGAGGAACACGCCCCACGGTTCCTTGTGCGAGTAGCCGTTGGGCACGATGAGCTGAAACTTCTCCTTCGCGATGTCGAATGCGCCGGGGTCCTCCTCCGCGTGCAGCCGCCATTTCACCTCATCGGCCTCGGCCTGAATGACGCGGTTGGTGAAACTGGTGACACTCTTGCCAGCGGTGAACGGGGGAAACTCCGCGGCGCGAACGGCACCGAACGCAAACAGCAAAGACCCGAGGGCGCAAAGTAATCGGGCTCGTGGCAAAACAGGCACGGCCAAGTTGTGACACGGATGGCACGGATTTTCACGAAGGGAAAAATGCGGGCCGGGCGTGCTGGCCCGGCCCGGCGTTCCTCCGTGTGAATCCGTGCAATCCGTGTCTCAGAATTTCACCGACTCCAGAAACTTGAGGCTCTGCGGAATCTGCTGCTCGGAGGTCGGCGATTCGTCCTCGATGAAATACCATTTCACGCCGCTCTTCTTCGCGGCGGCGAGGATGGCGGGCCAATTCATCTGGCCGGTGCCGAGCGCCACGTCGTTGACCTTCTCGGTCTTGCCGGTGAGCGGGCCGGTGGCGACGCCTTTGCGGAGGTCCTTCAAGTGCATCAGCTCCCAACGGCCCGGATATTTTTCGAGCAGCTTCACCGGGTCCTGGCCGGGGAAGACGACCCAGAGCACGTCCATCTGGAAGCGCACGAACTTGGGGTTGGTCTCCTTGATGATGAGGTCCATGAGCGTGCCGTCGCTGTGCGGCTGGAACTCGAAACCGTGGCAGTGGTAGAAAAATTTCAGGCCGTGCTTCGCGAGCGCCTCGCCCGCGTGATTGAACACCGTCACGTAGTGAAAATGCCCGCTCACGAGTTTGATGCCGCGCTCGTCGGCGAGCGCGCGCATTTTTTCCGGCGTCTGCCCGAAGACGCCGGCGAACTCGGCGTATTTGATGCCGAACTTTTTCACCGTGTCCATCGTCGCGGGCGCGCCGTTGGCGGCGAACTGCTCGCGCAGGCTCCAGAGTTGGAGGCCGACGGGGCCTTTGAAATTTTTGCCGAGCCCGGCGTCGGCGGCGTGGGCTTGCAGCGTGGCGAGCGCGAGGGCGGCGAGCAGGCCGAGGGGACGGATGGATTGTTTCATGCGCGGGACTATAGCGGAAACGCCGGCGATGGGAAGTGGCGAGACAGCGCCGCTCTCCCGGTGCGGGAAACTCACTTCATCACCGCGGCGGGCGATGGCGCTTCAATGCTTGTGCGCGTCCGGCTTGGCGACGTTGTGGTCGGTGTCCGCGTGGCCACACATCTTGCACGTGTGCGCGTCTGCGTCCGACATGGTCATCGCCATGCAGGCGCACTTACCGCAGCCCATGGCGTGTTGATGTCCGGTGGTCGAGCACGCGGCGAGCAAGCCCAGGGCCGCCGCCGCGAGAAGGGTGGGAATAATGGCTTTCATACGGAGATGAGACCCTTTGTCCGATGAGCGGGCTGCGTGTTTCTTGCCGGAGGCGACCCCGATTTTGAGGGGCAAATGGCGACGTCGGTGTTCGCGCTGGACGTGGAGCGCGGACAAAAAACGCCGTTGCAATCCGGCCCGCATCCGTCAGTCTGCGCCACGTTGGATTGCTCGCCTATTTCGAGGCCTGGTGAATCTTCAGCGAACGCGCTTCGGTGATGATTTGAAACCCGACGGTCGGGAACAGTTCTGCGAGAAGGAGCGTTTCCTGTCTCCATCGCATGGAAGAACACATCGAAGTCGAAGGCAACATCTCCGCCGTGCTGCCGGGCACCATGTTTCGCGCCAAGCTCGACAACCAGCACGAGGTGCTCGCCCACATTTCCGGCAAGATGCGCAAGCGCTTCATCCGCCTGACCGTCGGCGACCGCGTGAAGATGGAGATGTCCCCCTACGACCTCGACAAGGCGCGCATCGTGTATCGGCTGCGGTGAGCGGACGCGCAGTTGGGCTTGAGTTGCGCGGCTGGCCTGCTTACACGTTGGGCCATGCTTTCCAGAAAACTTTTTGTTCAAGTCTCGCTGCTCTCACTCGCCGCGCTGGTTCCGGTCGGCTTCGCAGCGGAAGCGCCCGCCACTCTTCCCGCAAAATCGAAGTTCCAACTCTACCTTCTCATCGGCCAGTCGAACATGGCCGGGCGCGGCGCGCTCGATGACGACGCGAAGACGCCGCACCCGCGCGTGCTGAAGTTCACGAAGGAGAACGCGTGGGCGCCCGCCGTCGAGCCGCTGCATTTCGACAAGCCCATCGCCGGCGTCGGCATCGGCGGATCCTTCGGGCGTGAGATGGCCGGGGCGAATCCCGACGCGACCATCGGGCTCATCCCTTGCGCCGTCGGCGGCACGCCGCTCTCGCGCTGGCAGAAAGGCGGCGACCTTTATCAACAGGCCGTCGTGCGCGCCAAGCTCGCGATGAAGGACGGCGCGTTGTTCGGCGTGCTCTGGCATCAGGGCGAGAACGACGCCGGCAAAAAGGACACGGCGGAAAATTACGCCGCGCGCCTCGCGCAAATGGTGAAGGACCTGCGCGCCGAGTTCGGCATTAGCGACCTGCCGTTCGTCGCGGGCAAGCTCGGCGAATTCCTCCCGCGCACGGACAAGGACGGCCAGCCGTCCTACTGGCCGGTGGTCAACGAGCAGATCGCCACGCTGCCATCGCTCGTGCCACGCACGATGGTCGTCGAGTCCACCGGCCTCAAGCACAAGGGCGACGGCATTCATTTCGACACGCCATCGCTTCGCGAGTTCGGCAAACGCTACGCCACCGCGATGCGCGCGATGTGGGAAAAGTGAGGGAGGGGCGACACTCTTGTCGCCCTCGTGATCAAATTGGAATGACGACGGCGACAAGAGTGTCGCCGCTCCGGCCAATTGCGCGCTCGCCAACTCGTTTCAATTCGCGCACACTCGCCGCCGTCCAACATCGCGTTCACCATGAGCACTCGAAAACTTTTCCCCCTCGCCGCCGCGTTTCTTCTCGCCGCGGGCCTCGCCTTCGCCAAGACCACCGCGCCGCCGGAGGGCTGGGCCACCGCCGCGCCGCGCGATGAAATCAAGCCGGCCTTCGCTTTCAATCCCGCCGGCGGGCCGGATCACAAGGGCAGCTTCATCATCGAGTCCGACCGGCGCGAGGGCTTGATGGGCCGGTGGACGAAGACGTTTCCGATCGAAGGAGGCAAGTGCTACCGCTTCACCGCGCTGCGGAAAATTTCCAATGCCGATGGCCGCCGCGCCGCCGTTGCGCGCGTGTTGTGGCAGGACGAAAACGGCAAGCCGGTGACGCACGACGAGCCGTCGTATGCCTCCTACAACCCCGGCGTGAATCCGCGAGCCGAGCCGGAGTATCCAATGGACGGCGCGACGGACAAACAGGGCTGGACGGAAGTCAGCGGCACGTATCGCGTGCCGTCGAAGGCGCGGCAGGCGGTGGTGGAGTTGGAATTCCGCTGGGCGCCGCGCGCGAAACTGGAATGGGCGCAGGTCTCGCTCGCGCAAGCCGCCGCGCTGCCGTCGCGCAAGGTGCGGATGGCCGCCGTGCATTTCGTGCCGCGCAACACCAAGACGCCGGAAGAGCGCCGCGCGGCGTTCGCCCCGCTCATCGAGGATGCCGCGAGGCAAAAGGCGGACATCGTCGTGCTGCCCGAGGTCGTCACTTACGGGAGTGGCTCGACTTACGCCAGCGTGGCGGAAACCATTCCCGGCCCCTCGACGGAATTTTTCGGCGCGCTCGCGAAGAAGCACAACCTCTACCTCGTGCCCGGCCTCGTGGAGCGCGACGGGCATCTCATTTACAACGTCGCCGTGCTCATCGGCCCTGACGGAAAAATCGCCGGCAAGTATCGCAAGGTCTGCCTGCCGCGCGGCGAGATCGAGGCGGGCGTGACGCCGGGCCACGAGTATCCCGTGTTCGACACGCGCTTCGGCAAGGTGGGCCTGATGGTCTGCTACGACGGATTTTTCCCCGAGGTCGCGCGCGAGTTGAGCAACCGCGGCGCGGAAGTCATCGCGTGGCCGGTGATGGGCTGCAACCCGATGCTCGGCGCCGCGCGCGCGTGCGAGAACCACGTCTACGTCGTCAGCAGCACGCACACGGACGCGAAGCAAAACTGGATGATCTCCGCCATCTTCGGCCACGACGGCCGGACGCTCGCGCAGGCGCAGGAGTGGGGCACGGTGGTCGTGGCCGAGGTGGACTTGAACCAGCGGCTCCACTGGCCGAGCCTCGGCGATTTCAAGGCGGAGGTTCCGCGGCACCGGCCGTGAGCGAAACGGAGTCAACGCCACCAGCGTTCGTGCAACAAGACCTGATCCTGATGCTCGAAGACGACGAAGATCGGATCAGGCGGTTCGAAGATGCGGTGAAGACAATCGGTGGGTCGCTCCGAATTCGGATTTGGCGTGATGCCGGATTGATGATTACCGGATGCGACCAGCTCCTTTCGAGTGCGCTGCTCATTTCGCTCGACCACGATTTGAACTCGGTGACTGGCGCGGATCCGGGGACGGGTTTGGACGTGGCGGAGTTCCTCGCAAGTCGTCAACCGACTTGCCCGGTAGTGATCCATTCATCGAATGTGGAGAAGAGTTGGTCGATGCACAATGAACTGCGATTCGCCGGTTGGACGGTGGAGCGTGTTGGGCCCTTGGGAGACGACTGGATAATGACGACTTGGATTTCCACTGTGACGCGATTGCTTGGATTGGCAAAAACTCGGTAGCTATGAAACCCGTCCTCTTCTCCGTCAGCTACGCCGGCTTTTGGGGCCAGGCGCGGTTGAGTCTCGAAGAATTCATCCCGCACGCGCGCAAACTCGGCTACGCGGGCGTCGAACTCGCCGGCAAGCGCCCGCACCTCTCGCCGCTCGACTGGGACGACCGCGCGAAGCTCATCAAGCTCCGCAACCTTTGCGACCGGCACCGCCTCGAAGTCTCGTGCGTCGCTGCCTACACCAACTTTTCTCCCGACCCGAAGGCCGCCGAAGTGCCGCTGATTGACATGCAGGTGCAATACGTCGAGTCGCTCGCGCGAATGGCGAAAGGGCTTGGTTGCAAACTGGTTCGCGTCTTCACCGCCTACGAGCGCGACGACGTGCCCATCGGCACCGCATGGAACACCGTCGTCGCCGCGATCCAGCAGTGCTGCGACCGCGCCGCGGAGCACGGCGTGACCATCGGCATTCAGAACCATCACGACGTCGCGGTGCACAGCAAGGCGCTGGTTGAGTTGCGTGGCGACGTGAACCGCGCGAACTGCAAGCTCATGCTCGACCCGTGGTCGCCGTGCCTGCGCGGCGAGCCGGCGTTCGACACCGCGCGCAAGCTCGCGAAGCTTACGTGTTACACGACGATTGCCGATTACCTCCGCCTGCCACGCGCACGTTACCAGCCCGACCTCGTGAACTACGCGCCCGTCGGCCCCGCCCTCGCGCGCGCCGTGCCGGTCGGCGAGGGCGACATCGGCACGCTCGACTTCGTGCGTGGGCTGAAAGCGGGCGGCTTCGACGGCCCCATTGCCTACGAGATGTGCTCGCCCGTGCGCGGCGGCGGCAGCATAGAAAATTTGGATCGCTGCGCGCGCCGCTTCATCGCGTGGCTGGATGAAAATGGATTCCGCTGAACGCGCAAATCAATCGCTGCCGAACCCACCCCTGGCCCCTCCCAGGAGGGGAATGGGTCAATCGCACGTCGCGAGATTCTCAAACTACAAGCGACGCTTTCCGCTCCTGGGAGGGGCCAGGGGTGGGTTCGGGTTCGCGGTTCTGCTCGGCGCTCTGCTCACGACCTTTGCAGTTTCGCCCACTCGCGCCGCCGCGCCCGCGCGCCCGAACATTGTCTTCATCCTCCTCGACAACGTGGGGCAGGAATGGTTCGGCTGCTACGGCTCGGAGGAAAAGTGCACGCCGAACATTGACCGGCTCGCGCGGACAGGCGTGCGCGTTGAGCACTGCTACACGCCGCCGGTCTGCGGGCCGAGCCGCATCGTGCTGCTCTCGGGCCGCTACCTTTTGCGCAGCGGCTTCACGATGCATCACGATGCCGCGCTCTACAGCGGCGGTGGCTTCGACCCGAAGCGCGAGATTACTTTTGCCCGCCCGTTCCGCGACGCCGGCTACGCGACGGGCATCGCGGGCAAATGGCAGATCAACAATCTCTACGACGAACCGGATGTGCTGAAGCGCCACGGCTTCGACGAGCAACTCGTCTGGCCCGGCAGCATTGACAGTAATCGCGTCGGCGCGGCCGCGATGGAAAAATTCCGCGCGCTCGTCCGCGCCGAGGCGCACGAGGAACTGGCCGTGCTCAACCGCAACATCGAGAGCCGCTACTGGGATCCGGTGCTCCTGCGCAATGGGAAGCGCGAGACGCACCCCGGCAAGTTCGGCCCCGACCTGTTGCAATCCTTCGCGCTCGAATTCCTCCAGCGGCATCGCGGCGGGCCGTTCCTGCTCTACTATCCGATGGTGCTGACGCACGGAAAGTCGTTCGTGGAGCCGGTGGTGCCGACGCCGCTCAATCTCAGCACCAACCGTCCGCACCACGAGATGTTCGCCGACATGGTGCGCTACGCCGACAAGCTCGTGGGCGAACTGGTCGTTGAACTGGAGAGGCTCGGGCTGCGCGACAACACGCTCGTCTTCATCGCCAGCGACAACGGCACGGAAAAAGAAATGACCGCGCGCCGCAACGGCCGCGAAGTGCGCGGCGGCCTTTACACGCTCACCGAGGCGGGCGGTGACGTGGTGCTGCTGGCGAACAGCCCCAAGCTCATCCCCGGCGGACGCACCGCGCCGCTGGCGGATTTCTCCGACGTGCTGCCGACGCTGTGCGACCTCGCAGGCATCGCGCCTCCAAAAAATGTTACGCTCGATGGCCGCTCGCTCGCACCGTTTCTCCGCGGTGAGCCGGGCGCGAAGCCGCCGCGCGAATGGATTTTCAACCAGTATGCCTCGGTGCGCGTCGTCCGCGACACGCGCTTCAAACTTTATTCCGATGGCCGGCTCTTCGATGCGAATGCCGACCCCGACGAACAGCACGACCTCGCCGCGAGCGGGGAGCCGGCGGCGGTCGCGGCGCGCGAGCGGCTCGGTCGCGTCCTGCAATCGCTCCCGCCGGATTCCCCGCCGCCGTTTGTGCTGCGCAGCCTGTCCGGCTTCAAACTCCGCGCCGAGCAGCGTGCGGCGGCGCCGCGCTGACGGAGCCTTCTTCGACTCGCTCCCAATTTCCGCATCGCATCGGCCACGGGAGTCTGCCAACTTCCGGCCGGTTGTTTTTGGCTGATGGCGGGTGGTGTGTGCCTGCTTCCGGCCGGAGAGTTAAGGAACGTGCGCGCGATGCTGACAACGTTGGTCGCGCTGCTGACGGTCGCCCGACTGGGCACCGCGGCGGCAACGGGCGGCGCGTTGCCGGATGCGGTGCGGTTCAACCGCGACGTGCGCCCGATTCTCGCCGAGAAATGTTTCGGCTGCCACGGCGCGGGGGCGAAGACCAGGGAGACGAAATTGCGGCTCGACTCGGCGGACGAGGCGATGCGCGAGCACGGCGGACGGCGCGCGGTGGTTCCCGGCAAAGCGGGTGAGAGCGAGTTGGTGCGCCGAATATTTTCCAATGCCGACGACGAGGTGATGCCGCCGCCAAAAGACGGCCGGCCGCTGACGCCACGCGAACGCGAGCTGCTCAAGCGCTGGGTGGAGCAGGGGGCGAAATGGGAATCGCATTGGGCGTTCATCCCGCCGCAGCGCGCGCCCGAGCCGGCGGTCCGGGACACGGCGTGGCCGCGCAACTTCATTGATTCATTCATCCTCGCGAAGCTCGAAGCGGAGGGCGTCGCGCCTTCGCCCGAGGCGGATCGCCGGACGCTGTTGCGCCGGTTGAGCTTTGACCTGACCGGCCTGCCGCCGCGGCCGGAAGCGGTGGAGGAATTCGTCCATACGATTGATCCCGCCGCGTATGAGCGGCAGGTGGTGCGGTTGATGAGCCTGAACACCTCGCCGCAGTTTGGGGAACGGATGGCGATGTTCTGGCTGGACCTCGTGCGTTACGCGGACACGGATGGCTACCACGCGGACAATCCGCGCGCGGTGTGGCCCTACCGCGACTACGTGGTCGCGGCGTTCAACGAGAACCGCGCCTTCGACCAGTTCACGCGCGAGCAGATCGCCGGCGACCTTCTGCCGGGCGCGGGGCAGGAGCAGCGCGTCGCCTCCACTTACAACCTGCTCGTGAAGACGACCGAGGAGGGCGGCGCGAACGCGGAGGAATACCTCCTGCGCTACGCCGCGGATCGCGTGCGCAACACGGCGTCGGTGTGGCTGGGCCTGACGCTCGGCTGCGCCGAGTGCCACGATCACAAGAGCGATCCGCTCAAGCAGCGCGACTTCTACCGGTTCGCGGCGTGCTTCGCCGACCTGAAGGAAGCGGGCGTGGGGCCGCGGATCCCGGTGCGCTTTCCGTCCGCCGAACAACAGTCGCGGCTGGCTGCCTTGAAGGAGAAAATGGACGCCGCCGATGCCCGGCTCGACGCGGTCGAGGAGGAGGCGCTCTCCGGCCGCGACCCGTGGGTGCAAAAGGTGCAGGCCGCGCAGCACGAGCAGCGGCTGGCGTGGCGGCCGGTCAGGTATCTTGGCTTCACGTCCCGCGATCAGCGCGACTGGGAGCGGCGACCCGACGGCTCGCTCGTCATCCGCGGACCGGAACGGGAGGACAATTACACGATCGAGTTTTCGACCGCGCCGGGCGCGGTGGATTCGCTGCGGCTGGAAATGTTGCGCGACCCCGAGGTGGTGCGCGCCGTCGAGCTCAGCGGCTTTCCTTACGAGTATTACCTGTCCGAAGTCGCCCTCGAAATCATCGAGCCGGGCGCGGCGCCGCGGGGGGTGACGTTCGATTACGTGATCGCGGAGGCGAACCGCACCGGCCACCTGGGAATATATTCCATGGACGGCGATCCCAAGACCTCCTGGGGCATCGGCCCTGAGTTCAAGTCGCCTGTGATCCGGATTGCGTTCCATCTCAAGGAAACCGTGGAGGCCGGACCGCAGACCCGCTGGCGGGTGCGGCTGGAAAATCATTCCGGCGTGGCGCACGGCAATCTGCGCCACTTCCGCCTTTCGATGGCGCCGGAGGGTGCGTGGCACGGCGAGGATCAGGGGTTGCCCGCGCCGGTCGCGAAGGTGATGTCGCGAACGGCTGACTCCTGGACGGACGCGGACCGCGAGACGCTGCGTGAACACCTGCGCCGGTCGCATCCGGCCGTCTGGCCGCTGAGTGAGATGGCGAAGGCAGCCAGCCAGGAGCGTGAGGCGGTGCTCATGGAAGTGCCGGCCTCGCTCATCTCCGAGTCGGGCGCGTCGCGCGTCACGCGCGTCCTGCCGCGTGGCAACTGGATGGATCAGAGCGGCCCGGTGGTAATCGCCGGCGTGCCGGCGCTGTTCGATCCGGCGGGCCGTTGCACCAACCGGCTCGATCTCGCACGCTGGCTCGTCGCGCGCGACAACCCGCTCACGGCGCGCGTGTTCGTCAACCGCGTGTGGAAACTTTTCTTTGGCACCGGCCTCGTGACCACGCTGGACGACTTCGGCGTCGCGGGCGATTCGCCGTCGCACCCGGAGTTGCTCGACCGGCTCGCGGTGGAATTCATGGAGAGCGGCTGGAGCGTGAAGCAGTTGGTCCTGTGGATCGTCAACTCGCGGACCTACCGGCAGGCGTCCGCCGGCCGGCCGGAGTTGGAGGCGCGCGATCCGCGCAACCGCCTCTTCGCGCGGCAGGGCCGGTGGCGGCTGGAAGCCGAAGTGATCCGCGACAACGCGCTGCGAGCCGCCGGCATTTTGGTCACGAACCTCGGCGGGCCCACGGTGTATCTCTACCATCCCGTTGGCGTTCTCGATCACCTGGATTTTCCCAAGCGCGGCTACGCGCCCAGCCCCGGCTTGTCCCAATACCGCCGCAGCCTCTACGCCTTCTGGCAGCGCTCGTTTTTGAACCCGGTGCTGGCGGTGTTCGATGCGCCGTCGCGCGAGGAGTGCGTCGCCGAGCGGCCCGTCTCCAACACGCCGTTGCAGGCGCTCGCCCTGCTCAACTGCCCCGCGCAGGTCGAGGCCGCGGTCGCGCTCGCGGCCTACGCGGCGAATCGCGGGGGAAGGTCGCCGCCGGAACGCGTCGCGTGGATTTTTGATCGCGTCCTCCAGCGGCCCCCCGAGCCGGACGAGACGACCGCGCTCGTCCAGCTCCACGCGCACCAGCGCGAGCGGCTCCGCGGCCAGGACGCGCGCGTGACTGAACTGCAAAACTTCGGGCAATACCGCCTCGCCCCGGGATTGTCGGGCGAGGAAGTCGCGGCGTGGACCGCGGTCTCCCGCGCGGTGTTGAACCTGCACGAGACCATCACCCGCTACTGATTTTATGCCGCACTCCCTCACCGGT
Source organism: Verrucomicrobiota bacterium (assembly GCA_016199935.1). Taxonomy (GTDB): domain Bacteria; phylum Verrucomicrobiota; class Verrucomicrobiia; order Limisphaerales; family JACQFS01; genus JACQFS01. The sequence goes on along the minus strand of JACQFS010000033.1, from coordinate 31,062 downwards.
TTTGATCCGATTGCCCGCCGCGCCTTTTTCGGTCGCGGCGCGGCCGCGCTGGGTTCGCTCGCGCTCGGGTCGCTCGGCGGGTCGGCGCGCGCGGAGTTCGCGACGACGGCCGGCGAGGTCCGGCTGCCGCATCACGCGCCGCGCGCCAAGCGCGTGATTTTTCTCTACATGTCCGGCGGCCCGTCGCAGTTCGAGACCTTCGACCACAAACCTGAACTGGCCCGACGCAACGGCCAGCCGATGCCCGAGTCGGTGACGCAGGGGCAGCCGGTCGCGCAGTTGCAGGGCAAGCCGCTGAACATCTTCGGACCGCGCTACCCGTTCCGGCGCGTGGGGCAATGCGGCGCGGAGATGACCACGCTGCTGCCGCACCTGGCCGGCGTGGCCGACGAGATGTGCATCGTCCGCTCGATGCAGACGGACGTGATCAACCACGATCCGGCGCACACGTTCATGAACACCGGATCGGCCATCCCCGGCCGCCCGAGCATCGGCTCGTGGGTGCTCTACGGACTCGGCAACGAGGCGCAGGATCTGCCCGGCTTCGTGGTGTTGCTCTCGATGGGCGAGGGCCTGATGATGCAGCCGATCGCGTCGCGGCTCTGGCACAGCGGATTTCTCCCCGGGCATCTCCAAGGCGTGCAGTTCAGCGCGCGCAATGATCCGATCCACTATCTCCGCAATCCGCCGGGTGTCACCGTGGACGACCAGCGCGAACTGGTCGGCACGATCAACGACCTCAATCGCCACTTCGCCGCGCGCCTGCCGGACCCCGAGATCGCGGCACGGATCACCCAGTATGAACTCGCGTTCAAGATGCAGATGAGCGCGCCGGGGATTTTGGATTTTTCCGACGAGCCCCGGCACGTGCTCGACTTCTACGGCGTCGAGCCGGGCGAGCGCTCCTTCGCCGGCAACTGCCTGCTCGCGCGGCGGCTGGCCGAGCGCGGCGTCCGTTTCATCCAGCTCTACCACCGCGACTGGGATCATCACAAAAACATCTTCGACATCGAGCAGAAGGCCCGCGAGGTGGACCGCGCCTCCGCCGCGCTCGTGCTCGACCTCAAGCAGCGCGGGCTGCTCGACGACACGCTGATCGTCTGGGGCGGCGAGTTCGGCCGCACGCCCATGTCGCAGTCCGCGTCGGACGATGGAACGTTTGGCCGCGACCATCACATCCGGGGCTTCTCGATGTGGCTGGCCGGCGGGGGCGTCAAGCCGGGAATCACCCATGGTGCGACGGACGAGCTCGGCTATCGCGCGGTCGAAAACCCGGTGCACGTCCACGACCTGCACGCGACGATGCTGCATCTGCTCGGGCTGGATCATTTGAAACTCACCGTCCATCACCAGTCGCGCGAGATGCGGTTGACCGACGTCGCGGGCCGCGTGGTGAAAGATATTCTCGCCTGAATGAACTGGTGCGTTCCCATCGCCTGTCTCGCTCTGACCGCCGCGGCGCACGCTGCGCTCGCGGACGAACCGGTGCGCTTTAACCGCGACGTGCGGCCGATCCTGGTGGAGAAATGTTTCGGGTGCCACGGCGCGGGCGCGAAGACGAGGGAGACGAAGTTGCGGCTCGACTCGGCGGCCGCGGCGGAGCGCGATCTGGGCGGTCGGCGCGCGGTGGTTCCGGGCCAGGCGGGCGAGAGCGAGTTGGTGCGCCGGATTTTTTCCGCGGACGCGGAGAAGGTGATGCCGCCGGTGGACGGCGGGAAGCCACTGACGCCGCGCGAGCGGGAGATGCTGAAGCGCTGGGTCGAGCAGGGGGCGAAGTGGGAGGCGCATTGGGCGTTCATCCCGCCGCAGCGCGCGCCGGAGCCGGCGGTGCGGGATGCGTCGTGGCCGAAGAACTTCGTCGATTCATTCATCCTCGCGAAACTCGAAGCGGAAGGCGTCGCACCCTCGCCCGAAGCGGATCGGCGGACGCTGCTGCGCCGGCTGAGTTTTGATCTGACGGGCTTGCCGCCGCGACCGCAAGCGGTCGAGGACTTCGTCCACAGCATTGATCCCACCGCGTATGAGCGCGAAGTGGTGCGACTCATTGAAGGGGCGACCTCGCCGCAGTTCGGCGAACGGATGGCCGCGTTCTGGCTGGACCTGGTGCGTTACGCGGACACGGACGGCTACCATGCGGACAATCAGCGGCAGGTCTGGCTCTATCGCGACTACGTCGTGGCGGCATTCAATGACAACAAGCCGTTCGATCGATTCACCCGCGAGCAAATTGCCGGCGACCTGCTCCCCGGCGCGGGCGATGAACAACGCGTCGCCTCCGCCTACAACCGGCTCGTGAAGACGACCGAGGAGTCCGGCGCCAACGACGAGGAGTATCTCCTGCGCTACGCCGCGGACCGCGTGCGCACCACGGCCTCGGTGTGGCTCGGGCTCACGCTCGGATGCGCCGAGTGCCACGACCACAAGAGCGACCCACTCAAACAAAGCGACTTCTACCGGTTTGCCGCCTGCTTCAGCGACCTTCAGGAACCGGGCGTGGGCGTCCGCAAGCCGCAACTTTTCCCCACCCCGGCGAAGCAGGCGGAACTCAATGCCGTGGACCAGGAACTCGCGCCCGTTCGGGCCCAGCGCGAGTTTCTCGAACAGGAGGCGCTCGCCGGGCGCGACCCGTGGTTCGAGGCGCTCAAGGCGGATCGCCAAGGCGGCCAGCTCGCCTGGCGCACGGCCGTTTGCTCGACGCTCAGTTCCAAGGTCGGCCGGCAGTTCGAACTGCGCGACGATCGCTCGGTCGTGCTGCGCGGACCCGAGCAGGAGGACGAGGTGACGGTCGAGTTTTCCATGCCACCGGGCGAGGTCCAATGGCTGCGCCTGGAGGTGTTCCGTGATCCCGAGGTCGCGCGCGAACTCGAACGCGCGGGAATCCCCTTCGAGTATTATCTGTCCGACCTCCGCCTGGAGGTGATCGAGCCGGGGGAGGCTCCGCGCGCCCTGTGGTTTAATTTCGCGGCGACCGAGTTGAACCTGAACCGTCATTCCGGCTCCCACGCCATTGATTCCGATCCCAAGACCTCCTGGGCCGTCGGGGCCGACCTGCGCGCGCCGTTGGTGCGCGCGGCATTTCATTTGGATCAAAGTGTGACCGCCGGACCGGCGACGCGCTGGCGGGCGCGGCTGGCCAACTATTCCGGTGTGCCTCACGGAAACATCCGCCATTTCCGCTTTTCGATGGCCCCTGACCGGGCGTGGTTCACCGAGGAGAGCGGCGTGTCCCCGATTTTGGGAGCCGCCCTCGACCGCCCGCGGGAAAGCTGGACGGCTGCCGACCGGGAACTGATCAGCAACCACCTGCTCCTGGCGCATCCGCAGATCGCCGCGGTCCGCCAGACGCTCGATGCGCTGGAGGCGCGGCGCGACGGCATTCTCGCCGATGTTCCCGCCTGCCTCGTGTCGGTCACGGGGCCGCCGCGGGTGACGCGCGTCCTGCCGCGGGGCAACTGGATGGATCGCACCGGGCCGGTGGTCACCGCCGGCGTGCCCGCGGTGTTCGGGCCGCCGGGCCTGTGCACCAACCGGACGGACCTGGCGCGCTGGCTCGTCGCCCGCGACAACCCGCTCACGGCGCGCGCGTTCGTCAACCGCCTGTGGAAACTTTTCTTCGGCACCGGCCTCGTCACCACGCTGGACGATTTCGGAATCACGGGCGATTCGCCGTCGCACCCGGAGTTGCTCGACCGGCTGGCGGTGGGGTTCATGGACAGCGGTTGGAACGTGAAGCAACTCGTGGCGGCGATGGTGCTTTCGCAGACTTACCGGCAGGCCTCGGCCGGCCGGCCGGACCTCGAGGCGCGTGATCCCAGGAATCACCTCTTCGCCCGTCAGGGCCGCTGGCGATTGAGTGCCGAAATGATCCGCGACAACTCACTGCGAGCCGCCGGCCTCCTGATGACGAACCTCAACGGGCCACCGATGAATCTTTACCAGCCGGCCGGACATCTCGACCACCTCGATTTTCCGAAACGCAGCTACATCCCGAGCGAAGGCGTGCTCCAATACCGCCGCGGCCTCTACGCGTTCTGGCAGCGGTCGTTCCTGAACCCGGCGATGGCGGTGTTCGACGCGCCGTCGCGCGAGGAATGCGTCGCCGAGCGGCCGGTCTCCAACACGCCGCTGCAGGCGCTGGCCCTGCTCAACAGCCCCTCGCACGTCGAGGCGGCGTTTGCCCTCGCGGCCTACGCGACCGATCACGGCGGTCCGACGCCGGCGGCGAAAGTGGACTGGATTTACACCCAGGTGCTCGCGCGCAAACCGGACGCGGAGGAACGCAACGCGCTCCTCCTTCTCTACGAACATCAACGCGAGCGCTGGCGCGGCCAGGACGCGCGCGTCGCCGAGTTGTCGTCGTTCGGGCAGGTCCACCTCGGCCCCGCCGTGCCGCCGGAAGAAGTCGGCGCGTGGACCGCGGTGACCCGCGCGGTGTTGAACCTGCACGAGACCATCACGCGCTACTGACGACATGGTTTCCGCGCCGACCGATCATCCGCCCGCGGCCCGCCGGCCTGACTTGCGCGTCCACCACCCATGAGCCTGACCATCCGTTGCTTCCGTCCCGCCGATCTGGAGACGCTGCGCCGCATCACCGTCGAGGGCTTCGACGGCATCGCGATTGACCAGCACGTGGAGGAAAAATTCGGCGTGCAGGCCGGGCGCGACTGGCGCTGGCGCAAGGCGCGGCACGTGGACGAGGACGTGGCGGCGAATCCCGCCGGCGTGTTCGTCGCGGAGGAGGACGGAAAAGTTCTCGGTTGGATCTCCACGCGGGTGGACCACGAGACGAAGAAGGGCCGCGTCCCGAATCTCGCCGTGGATGCCGCCGCTCGCGGGCGCGGGCTCGGACGCAAATTGATCGAACACGCGCTGGATTATTTCCGGCGCGAGGGCATGGCGTTCGCCGTGATCGAGACGATGGTCAACAACCCCGTGGGCCAGCACCTTTATCCGTCGTGTGGCTTCGCGGAGGTCGGCCGGCAGATTCACTACGCGGTGAAGCTGTAGCTTGGTTTGGAGTTCACGCTTCTGCTGTCCGCGCGCCGGGCACCCCGCGCGCATGTCGATTGACCCCGACTTGTGGATCACGGTAGCGTGCGCACGCCCTGCAACGGATCAGACCCCGATTCGTTGCGTGGCGCACGATGCGATGGACGACGAAGATGGCGATGCTGGCGCTCGGCGCTTTTTGCGCCGCGGGCCTGATTGTCTGGCCGGGTTGCCTCTCGGTGCCGCTGCCGTCCTCGCGCAAATCCATCTCCAAGCTCAAGCCTGCCGACTTTTCATTCCGGAAAGACGCGCACCCGAGTCGAAGCGAAATCGTCAGCCGGGCGGGCGAGCCGGACAAATATTTTCCCGAGGTCCGGGTCGCCTGCTACAAGCTCAACGAGATTACCCGCAGTAAACTCATGCTGTTCCTGATCCTGCCGATGGGCACGGAGGCGAATGGGGCCGCGCTCGAAGTGGCGATGATCCAGTATGACGACCGCGATCAGGTGCGGCGGGTTGAGATCAAGGAACTGTCCATCAACCCGACTTATTGGGACGTCGCGGTGAAGCAGTGGACGGCCGAGCCGGCCAAGGGCACTCCAAGCGTTAAGCGGCCGGGCGCTCGTTGAGACTTGGAGCTTGGACCTTCCCCGGTCATTGGACTTTTGACCTTGGGCATTCTTCTGTGCTCCGCCACGCCGGTCCGCTTCGTTCGGTGTCCACGCTTCAGCGTGTCCGCGCGCGGTGGCACCCTGAAGGGTGGACACCAAACAACTCAATGCTTCGCCGCGCCCTCGACCCACTTCACCGAGTGGTCGCCGGTCACGGCCACGGTCTCGGGCGGCGAATTGATTTTGAAGAACGACCACGGGCCGGGCAGGAACGGATATTTCTCCAGCACACGTTCGTTGATCTCCACGCCGAGGCCGGGCTTCTTCGGCACGTTCAAGTAGCCGCGCTGGATGTCGAGCGGCTCGGCGAGAATTTCATCGGCGGCGGGGAAGGGATACATGCCGGGCCGGCCATTGTTCGCGTGGCACGGATACTCCAGCCACTCGACCACGTTTTCCTCCCAGCAGATGCCACTGTGCGCCGCGGCGAGGACTTCGAGCGTGGTGCCCCAACTGTGAAACGCGAATCGCAGCTTCGCCTTCGCGCACGCGTCGAAAATCCGCCGGCCCATCTCGAAGCCGCCCTGGCAGCACACGTCGGCCTGAATGTAGTCGGCGCAACGCGTGGCGATCAAATCGCGGAAGCCGTCCTCGGTCTGTTCGTGCTCGCCGGTGGCGATGGGAATGGGACTCGTCGCTTTCAATTTGCGATACGCGTCGTGGTCGTCGGGCGGGAGCGGTTCTTCGAGCCACGTCGGCTTGAAGGGCGCGAAGGCGTGCGTGAGGCGCGTGACGGTTTCGAGCGAGTAATTCTTGTCGCCCATGCGCCACCAACTGTGCGCGTCAATCATCAGGCCGAAGTCGGGACCGGTCGCCTCGCGCATCAGCTTCACCGTGCGCGTGTCCTCGTCGGGGCCGAGCGCGGGGCGCATCTTGTAGGCGGGAAAGCCCAGGCCCTTCACGGCGGCGGCTTCCTCGGCGTATTTCTCCGGCGCCATATACATTCCCGCGCTGCCGTAGAGCTTGATGCGGTCGCGCTTGCGCCCGCCGATGAGTTCGGAGATCGGCACGCCCGCGTCCTTGCCCGCGATGTCCATGAGCGCGATCTCAACGGCGCGGTAAACTTTCGTGAGTTCGAGCGAGCCGGTGAAATTAAAAGTTTTGAACTGCCGCGGATCCCTGCCGAGCAGGAACGGCTGGATGTGTTCGCGAATTTCCACCGCCGCGCGTTCGTGCGCCGGGCCGGGCGCGTAACCGGTGAGACCCTTGTCGGTCTTCACGCGGATGAGCATGGCGTCGCGCTTGAGGATGGTGCGCTCGCCATTCCAGAACGGCAGGCGGAGCGGTTGCGGCAGCGGGCAGGAGAGGAGCAGGCCTTCGACGGCGGTGATTTTCATCGCGCCGTGTGTAGCGGCGGCGGGGAGGGAGGTCGAGGAGAGTTTTCGCGGAGCGCCGAGCACCGTCTCGGCCCGGCCGTGTCTAAAGCTGCAAACTCCGCCGGGCCGAGGCGGTGCTCGGCGCTCCGTTCACTTCTCCGGCATCGGCCAGACCCAGTCGCCCTTGGTGAAATCCACGCGCGTCTGTTTCGCGTCGGTCCAGACGGTCGTGCCGCCATCATCCATGCCGTTCCAGCCGGTCGAGTAGAGTTTGAACTTTCCATCCGCACTCGGCGCGTAATGCAGCGCCTCACCCGTGATGACATCGCGCGGCAGACCGCCGGCGGGTTTCACGGATGCGTCGAGCGCATCGAGCGAGGTGGGCAGCGCGCCGTGCTTGAGCCGGTGGCGCTCCAGAGCGATGGCGACGCGCGCGAGGTCCACGGTGGCCTGTGTCGCAGCGGTGCGTTCCGTCGCCTTGGTGAGCGCGGGCATGAGCAGCGTGGTCAAGATGGTGTGGGGGTGCAGCCACCAGCGAGGCTTGAGCGCCATCAGTTGCTGTTCGACCGCCAGCGCGCGTTCTGGTTTGAAACGCCGGGCGTCCGGCTCCGCCGTTTCAACCAGTTGGGCATACATCCGCCCCATGACCACCTTGTTCTGATCAAACCATCCGGTCGGCATCCACCCCAGCACCGCGCTGCCGTCTTCCAGGCTTGTGGTGTCGAATAAACCTGGTTGCTTTTTGAAATGATCGAGCGCGCCGAACATGAGCAGTCGTTCGCCGCGCAGACCGGACTGAAGCGACGCGGCGAGGTTGACGCGCGCGAGGCGGGCCTCGAAGGCGGCGAGTTGCGCATCGTTCCATTCGTGGCGCGCGAGTCCCTCCCACAACGGCGGCATGGCCGTTTCCAGCACCGACAGCCACATCAGCAGCGAGATGAGCAGCGGCTCGGTTTCGACGGATTCCGCCAGCCGCAGCGCCAGGCGAACGTCGTCATGCGCGGCGACGATCTGTCCGAGCGACAACTCGGCGAGCGCGCGATGCTGCGCGATGCCGGCGAAGTTGCGCAGCGCCTGAAGGTGCGGCAGCAACGCGGAGAAGTTGTCCTCGTAGTTGATGGGAAAGCGGCTGTGCGGCCGGCCGGCGGCGGCGCGCAGTTCGTTCAACTCCGCGTCGAATCTGCCAAGCGCGACGAGCACATCCTCCGCGGGCCGGCCCGGCTGCGCACGCGCGGGAAAATTCGTGTCGCCCCGATAACGCGCCTGCAACGCGGCGAGGTCGGTGAATTTGCCGTGACGCCAAGAGGCGGCATGCGCCGCCGGGTTTGTGTGCAAAGGCTTGAGATTCTGCACCCGATCCCTCGCCGCGGGATCGCGCCAGCCTTTGGCACCCATCACGACGTCATTGGTGAAATCAAACAGCGGGTGAAACAGCGGGATGGCCGCAAAGTTTTCCGCATCCGGCACGGGCGGCGGAAGGATGGCGGAGGGTTCGAGATGCTCGCCGGCGGCCTTGGCCTCGGCGACATATTTTTCCCACGCGCGGCGCCCGCGCCAGTTTTCGACGACGACGAACAGCGCAACGAGCGTGACGAGCCAGAGCGCGCACCAGCCGAGGCGCTTGAGCCACCGAAGCCAGCGGCGCGGGCGGGGAGGAGTGGGGATTTCGTTCATGAGTCAGACGCAAAGCAGAATGATGTTCGCGCGCCGCTCGCTGCGCGGGCGGGTAACGGCGGGCGGCTCCGGCGGTTCGGCGGGGCCGATGAGTTCGGCCATGATGCGGCGGCGCTCCAGCCAGTCGTGCGGCGAGGCGGCGACCGCGCCCGGGGCGGAAACGGAGGCATCGTCGCGAGGGCCGGCGAAGTTCAGCGCGGCGATGACAAGCCACACGGCGCCGAGCGCGGCCCAGCCGGCGCGGGAGGGATTGAACCACGCGAGCCACCACGGCGGTTCGGAGCGCGGAGCTCCAGCTCCGCCCGGTGGGGTTGCGGGGATTGTTCCCGCCGACCTGGAGCTCTGCGCTCCGCAGGCGGCGAGGATTTGCGCGCGCCATTCGCTCGGGAGTTCGCGCAGCGGCTGGCGGCGGAGTTTTTGTTCGAGGTCGTCGGTGTTCATTTCAACTCGTCGTAAAGGGGACGCAGGCGGTCGCGCATTTTGTCTAAGCCGTAGCGATGGCGGCTGGCGGCGGTGCTGGGCGGAATGTCGAGCAGTTCCGCAATGGCGTCGAAGGTGAGTCCCTCCCAGAGCTTGAGGTGGACGACGGCGCGCTGTTCGGGCGGGAGCTCCGCGAGCGCATCCTCCACGGCGGAGCGGAACGCGGCTTCGTCCGGGTCGGCGGTGGGAGCGAAGAGTCCGGCGAGTTCCGCGCCGGCGGCCTCGTGCCTGCGCTCGCGCGAATCGCGCCGGCGGATGAGATCAATGGTCGCGTTGTGCGCGAGACGCAGGAGAAACGCACGCTCGTCGCGGACGCCGTCGAGCCGGCGGGGGTGGGCGGCAATTTTCTGAAAGCATTCCTGGAGAATGTCGCGCGCGTCGGCGTCGTCGCGGGTGAGGTTCAGCACGAAGCCGAACAGGGCCGGCGCGTGCTCATCGTAGAGTCGCTCCAGGTCGGGCATGGCCGGCATTCAAACGGAGGACGCGGGCGGGGGCAATTTTTGTCTTGGGAAAATTGCCGGCGAGTAAGCCTCGGCTTTGCGTGGTGATGATGAACGCGCGGAGCTGGAGCTCCGCGCTCCGTTCACGGCGCGCCGGAATTGCCGTTGGGTGAGACGATGACCACGCCGCTGACGGAGATGTCGTTCTTGTTCTTGAGGACATCGAGGTTCAGCACGCCGTCGCTGACGGTGGTGGAGTAGGGGCCATAGCGGGTCCAGCCGCCGACCGACTGGAGGCCGATGTTGGTCGCGACGGGAGTGCCTTCGAGTTTCACGTCCATGCTGCGGAAGTTGTTTTGGAAATCCTCCATCATCCAGAGATACACCTTGTAGCTGCCGTTCGGAATCGTCTGCGTGAAGTTGATGCCCTGGTTCGTGGCGGGCGAAAGGCGGTAGAGATATTTTTGAAGCATCGAGCGCGTGTCGAAGTCCGTCGCGGGCACGGGCGTGATCGAGGTGCTGCCGTTGCCGCTGTTGGCCACGGTGAGGCCGTTGCTCTGCGCCTGCGCGTAACCCATCCACGACCGGCCCTCGACGGTGACGTTCGTGCCGTTGAGGTTGATGCCGCGGAACCAGATCACGGAAACGTTGACGACCGCGGAGGTGCCGAGCGCGCCCGAGTTGTCCGTCGCCACGGCGGTCAGCGCGTAATCAGCGGAGGCCGGATTCGTCCACGTGATGGTGTAAGGCGCGTTGGTCTTCTCGCCGATCTTCACGGCCCCGGCGTAGAACTCGACCTTGCTCACCGTGCCGTCCACATCGGACGCGCTCGCGGTGAGCGTGATGTTCGTCGGGACGAAGAACGGCGTCCCATTCGTCAGGCCGGTGAGCGAGGCCGTGGGCGCGTCGTTCACCGGGGTGACGGTGATGCTGACCGTCGCCGGCGCGGAGTCGAGCTGGCCGTCGTTGGCCTTGAAGGTGAACGAGTCGCTGCCGAAATAATTCGTCGCCGGCAGATACGTCAGGTTCGGCGCGCTGCCGCTCAACGACCCGTGCGCCGGGCTGCCGACGACGCTGAACGTGAGGTTCGAGCCTTCGAGATCGGAGCCGGTGAGCGTGATCGCCTTGGCCGTGTCCTCGGCGTTCGTCACCGACTGCGCGTTGGCCACGGGCGGATAATTCGAGTGGCTGACGGAGACGACGACGCGCGCCGGGAGTGAATCAAGCTGGCCGTCGTTGACCTTGAAGGTGAAGGAGTCCTGGCCGTTGAAGTTCGTCGCGCCGAGATAGGTGACGTTCGGCGGCGTGCCGGAGAGCGTGCCGTTGGTCGGCGTGGAGACGATGCTGAAGACGAGGTTCGAGCCTTCAAGGTCTGCGCCCGTAAGCGTGATCGGCCGCGGCTGATTTTCCGTCGCGACGACGAGGTTGGTGAACGCGACCGGCGCGTCATTCACCGGCGTGATGGTGAGGCTCACGGTCGCGGCCGCCGAGTCCGCCTGGCCGTCGTTGGCGCGGAAGGTGAACGAGTCGGTGCCGAAGAAGTTGGTGTTCGGGCGATAGAGCAGGTTCGGCGCGACGCCGGTGAGCGTGCCGTTGGTCGGGCCGGTGATGACGGCGAAGGTCAGGTTCGAGCCTTCCACGTCGAAGCCGGTGAGCGTGAGGTTCGTCGCGATGTCCTCCGGCGTGGTGATGGACTGCGCGATGGCCACGGGCGGATCGTTCACGGCGTTGATCGTGAGGCTGACCGTCGCGGGCGTGGAGTCGAGCTGGCCGTCGTTGACCTTGAAGGTGAACGAGTCGGTGCCGAAATAATTCGTCGCCGGGAGGTAGGTCACGTTCGGCGGCGTGCCGGAGAGCGAGCCGTGCGCCGGTGGCGCGACGATGGCGTAGGTGAGGTTCGAGCCTTCCACGTCGGAGCCGGTGAGCGTGATCGCCTTCGCGAAATCCTCAAACGTGCTGACGGCTTGCGCATCGGCGACCGGCGCGTCATTCACCGGCGTCACGGTGATGCTCACCGTGGCGACGGTCGAGGTGAGCGAGCCGTCGCTCACGCGGAAGGTGAACGCGTCCGGGCCGAAATAATTCGTCGCCGGCAGATACGAGAGGTTCGGTGCCACGCCGCTCAACGCGCCGTGCGCCGGCGTGCCCACCACCGTGAACGTGAGCGGCGAGCCTTCCACATCGAAGCCCGTGAGCGTGACCGGCAGCGCCGTGTCCTCGGCGTTCGTGAGCGACTGGTTGAACGCGAAGGGCGCGTCGTTCACCGCGAGGACCGTGAGCTGGAACGGCTGCGTGACGATGCTGTTGCCGTCGGTGATCGCGAGCGTGACGGTGGTCACGCCGTTGGCGTTCGTCGCTGGCTGGAGCGTGACGGTGCGGTTGGTGCCACTGCCGCCGAAGGTGATGTTTGCCGTGGGCAACAGATTCGTGTCGGCCGCCGACGCGGAGAGCACGAGGTTCGAGATCGGCGTGTCGGCGTCCCCGAGGGTGAACGCAATCGGCCCGGCGATCGTGTCCTCGTTGATGACCTGATTGGCGACGGCCGAGATGAACGGCAGCGCGCTGAAGACGCTGATGCTCACGACGGGCGAGGTCGCGTTGTTGCCGAGGCTGTCGAGCGCGCGCGCGCTCAGGGCGTAGCCGCCGAGGGAGATGTTGCTCCACACCATGCTGTAGGGCGCGTTGGTGCGCTCGCCGATCTTGGTCGCGCCATTGTAGAACTCGACGCGGTTGACGAAACTGTTCCCGCTCGTCGGCGCGGCGGTGATGGCGATGTTCGCGGGCGCGATGAAAAAATTTCCGGTCACCGGCTGCGTCACCGTCACGGCGAGCGAGCCGGTCACGCCGTCCACCTTCAGCCGCATGAAGCGGCGGTTCGTCGCGCTCATCGCCGTCAGGTCGCTCACGGTGATTTTTTCCGTGAGGCCGAAATCGGTGACGCCGGAGACGGTGGTGAACGCGGGGCCGGAGGACCAGGTCGCGAGATCGCCGGAGACCAGCACGGAGTAATTGATGTCCGTCGCCGTCTTCACGCGCGTGTAGGAGACCGTGAGGTGGTTGCTCGCGCTGGCGACGCCGGGCAGGTTCGCCGGCTGTTGCGACTTGGGTTCGAGGTTCAACGCGTAGGCGAGCTGGTTCGGCACGCCGTCGCCGTTGGGGTCGGCGTTCGGGCTGACGATGGACGCGCTGCCGAGTTCCCACGGCGCAAATTTTTGGTTCCGCCACACCTCATACGGCGTCGCCGCCACCGGCGGGACAAACGCGCCGATTTGCAAATGGCCCCAGAGTTCCGGCGTCAACTCCGCCTCGCTCGGCACGTCGGAGACGAGCCCGGTGGATTTGTTGTGCCAGTAAACGCGCTGCACCGTCGCGCCGCCCGCGCCGCGGAGGAGGCCGACGTCGCCGAGCGTGACCTCGCCATTCGTCGGCGCGAAGCCGAGCAGCGCGAGCGGCACGCGGAATTCGTAGAAGCCACCCGGCCCGATCGCGAGCTGCACCGACGCGCTCACGTCATCCACGCGGTCGAGATAGATCGTGCGATACGGCGAACTGAACGGCACCGGATTCGTGGTGCCCGGCACGACGGCGCGGTAGAGCGTGGCCTTCACCGCGCCGTTGGCCAGGGTCACGAGCAGGCGGAGGTCGCCGGCCACGGGCGCGGTGCGCGTCGGGTCAGCGTTCGGATCCGTGGCGAGCATCAGGTCGAGCGCGCCGCCGGTTTTGAACAGGAGCTCGGTCGAGACGCCGGAGTTGACGAGCAGGTTCGAATCGCCGGTCCAGTAGGCAGCGTAGAGATAATTGCTCGTGAGCATCACCGCGGCGCTGGCCTGCGCATCAATCGGCACGACGGAGGCCGTGCTCCAGTCATTCGACTGGCCGTCCATCACGAGTTGCGCCGCGACGAGCTGCGCGGTCAGCGTGTCGTAGCCGACCTGCGACTGGCGGAGGATTTCGAGTTCGGTCTGGTAATTCGCGGCGGCGATGACGAGTTCGGGCGTGACGACGAGATCGTTGGTCGCGAGGCGCGTGACGTTCGTGAGCCCATCCACGCGGACGATGCTGGCGTGGTTGTGGCCGGCGACGAAATAAATTTCCCCGTCGCCGGTCTGGTTGATCGTGTCCCAGAAACACTCCTGCTGAAGCGTGACGCCGGTGAGGCTCATGTTGCGCTGCGCGACGGGCATGGACCAGGCGGGCACGGTGCGGCTGTCCTTGAACAGCGTGCTGAGAAAAAGTCCGTCGGTGGTGAAGAGATACACCTGACCGTAATCGCCGTTGACGGCGAAGAGGTCGCCGGCGTCGCCGGAGCGCGGGCGCACGGTGGTGCCCAGGAGCCGAGTGGTGCCGACGAGCTGGCCGCCGTTGGTGGCGATGGGCGCGTTGGCGGCGGCGAGCAGGCTCGGCCACGGGTTCGGATACGTCCACATCAACTGGCCGCCCGTCATGCCGTTGAGCGGGCCGCCGGTCGTGACGGTCCAGCCGTTGGTCGTCTGCATCACCTCGCCTGAGCCGGTGGTGAACCCATCGAGGTAAAAATTCGTCGCCGCAAACTGGCCCGCGTTCAGATCGTAAATCGGCACGCCGTTGCTCGTGAATGAAACGGGCGAGAAGACGTGCGCCTTCACCGTGGCGAACTCGAGGTTCTGGTTCACGGTCGCATAGCCGCCCTGTTCGCTGCGGAACTGGACCTCGTTGGTCTGGATGATCCCGTCGTCGTTGAGATCGCTCCACACGAAGAGCACGGGCTTGTCGAACACGCTCGCGAAAACATTTCCCGGCGGCGGCACCATCGCATTGAACTGCGTCGTCTGGAGTGGCGCCCACGTGTTGGCCATGCCGAACGCGGCGACGAACTTCGCCTGACCCTCGCGCATCTGCCACAGGCCGATGGTGAATCGCCCGCCCACGGGATTGTCGCTGTAGCAGTCGGTGAGGAAGACATTCGTCTCCCCGTTGAACACGTTCACGAGCGCGGCCTGCGGGCTGTTGTTCGGCGGCGGCAGATCGTTGGTCGTGGGACGGTGGTAAAGGCTGACAAGCGTGTTCGAGCCGGTGGCCCAGTCGAGTTGGAACTCCATCGCGCCCGCGCCATGGTCGTCGCGGTAGCGGAAGATCGACTTGTCCAGCGGATCGAGACTTCCGCCGCCGCCGTAATCCGTCGAGCCGTAGAACGCGCGCACAAACGTGCCGTCGGTCTGCCACACGCTCACGCGCCGCGGCGCGTAGTCTTCCTCCGCGACCCACAACGTGCCGTCGCCGCTGATCGTCATGCCCATCGGCCGGTGCATCTTCGCCGGGTCGTAAGGCCCGGTCGCGGGCGCGCCGGGAATTCCGATGTCGCGGATGAACGCGCCGTTGCCGGAAAAAACTTTCACCTGATGACTCGCGCCGTGGACGCTCACGTAAATGTTGCCGGTCGCGTCGTCCACCATCACGCGCTGCGGATTGTCGAGACCCGTGACGAGCACCGTGGGCGGGCCGAGCACGGCCTGGCCGGGGGAGGGAAAATAGCGTTGGAGCGAATTGCCCGAGAGCACGAGCAGATTGCCGTTGGTCTGAAACGCGAGCCCGCGCGGGTCCGTAACCGTCACCGTGCCGAGGACACTGTGCGAGCCGACGCTGACGAAGAGGAGTTGGTTGAGCGCCGGGAGACTGGCGATGAGGTTGCCGTTGTGGACCGCGAGGCCGCTGATGGCGGCGTTGGTGTAAACAGCGAAGTTGTATTGCGCGACCTGCTCCTAGCCATTCGTCATCAGCCCGTAGAGCCGCAACGCGCCCTCCCACGCCGAGCCGCTATAGACCATGTGGTTCGTGTTCCGCTGCGCGCCGCGGTCGCGCGACAGGTGCGTGGCGCCGGTGAACGTGCCGCCGACCCATTTGCGCGAGTGCGTGCGCCGGCCGTTGAGGTCCACCCACACGAAACCCGCGCCGTCCTCGGCGATGAAACTGGAGATGAGCACCTCGTTCGTCGCCCCCGGCAGGAAGGCCACGTCGCTCGGCGGCGTGTGGTCGGCGAGCCAGCCGCCGGTGTCGTTGGCCGTGATCCACGGCGGGTTGCCGTTGTGGTAAACCGAGAACTCGTAGCGCAGGTCAATCGCATCGCGCTGCAGCCCGCGCACCTTGTAGTTGCCGGCCGGCACGAGCGCGCCCTGGACCGCGTATTCTCCGTGCTGGCCCGTGTCAACCTTGCCGCTCTCATCGAGGCCGTCCCAATAGACCAGGTTGGTGCCCGCCGGAAAAAAAGTTTCGCCAACGAGATTGCGGACCCGTTTGCCCGCGGCGTCCTCGATCACGAGCGTGACGTAGCCGGGTTGGCTCAGGAAAAACGGGACCGGGATCGGCGGTTGCAGTGTGACGTGCGGCACGACGGCGGAGGCCAGGTCATTGGTGCCGAGCGGCGCGAGCGCGAGCAGGTCCCCGAGCCACACGCGTTTGCCGGCGCGGCTGCTGCCCGCCAGTCCGGCGTGCGACGTGGCTTCGTTGATCGCTTTCGTGATCTTCAGCCGCAACGCGCGGGTGGTGACGTTCGAGCCGAAGTCCAGGAAGTTGGGCGGGAGGAACCACGGGTATTGGTTCTGGATGTTCGTCGAGGCGACCAGCGTGGTCCACATGGATTCATCGGCGTTGCGCGGATGAATGTTCGCCGGCCCGGAATAATTTTGCACCGTGCCTTCGCTGAAGCCGGCCCAGAGCGCGCAGAGTCCGTTCAAGGAAATGTTCGTCGGCCAGGTGAGAATGACCCACTCGAAGTTCGTCGTGGAGACGACGTTCGTTCCGCCGTTGAAGCCGTTGTCCCACGCGTTGAACATTTCGTCCGTCTCGTTGTTGATGCGGCCGGCGAGCGCCTGATTGGTGCTCGTGAGGATCGGGGCCTGCGGCGCGAGATTCGCGAAGCGATTCGTCAGCAGCCACGCGCCCGCCGCGCGGCCCACGTAGGCTGGATCGCTCACCGCGCTCGTGTGCGAGAAACGCAGCGCGCGCGTCGTCGTCCCCGGCGGCAGCACCCAGATGGCGTAACCGTTGTCCGGCACCTCGTTCGCCGTGATGCCCAGCGCGGTGGTGAGCCGCTGCGCCGGGAGCCAGTGGCTTTCGTTCGTGAGGTTGCCGGGATACGGCGCGTTGCTCGCGAGCACGGAAAGTTTCCCGCTGCCGCGCACCAGCACCGAGCCGACGGCCATCGGCGCCGTGAATCCGATTCGCAAGTGGCGCGGGCCGGGATTCGTGGATTCGCCAAAGCCGTAGCCGTTGAAGTTCGGGACGGTCGTCTGCGTGTAGAGCACCCGCGTCGGATCGCTCAGGTTGGTGGCGGTGGTTTCAGCGCCGTCCACCCACTGCGCATACGCGGAGAAGTCGAGGCTCGACACCGTCACCGGCGTGTCGAACGTCGCCGCTTGGAGCCCGCCCGCGAGCAGCAGGAGCGCGGTAAAAAACGCGACCACCGGCACGGGCAACCACCCGTTGTGGTGCGCTCTTTCACCGGCGCGACGCGTCTGGAAAAACTGGATTACGACGAAGCACATCCCTCGTTTCAACGAAGGTTTTTCAGCCCCCCCAACCCAACATCTCAGATTGCCCAAAGCAGTCGTTTTTATCGCCAATGCGGAGCTCAGGGACAAGTCTATTTTGGGTGATTTCTGTTACTCCTCAGCGACTTTCGCATTTACGAAAAACATGACCGTGCAACTAATACTCAGGATAACCGCGCGCCATTCAACCCGAACTCCGAATTGGGAATTGGCAACCACGGATGGACACGGATGGACACGGATGAAACTGAGGACTGAGCCGGAGAACCTTTTTCCCGTTCTGCGAGAACTGGGAACGGATTTCGACCCTTCTGCTCCGCGTCCATCCGTGGTTCAACTTCGGAGTGGGCGCATCTTTTAATCGTGGGTAAAGCGGCGGGACGCCCGAAGACCGGACCGCGAGCCGTCCCGGCTCGCAGCGGCCACGAGTGCCGACGGGCGTTTGGACTGAACGGACGCTTCCTTGCTGCGGAGCCGCTGCGCGCCGGGACGGCTCGCGGTCCGAACCCACGATGTCAAGATGCGCCCCTTCGGAGTGCGGGTTCAAATCAACGCTTCCCAAGCGCGCCCCCCGCCCGTATAAGCCCGCCCATGTTCAAACGCCTCGCCGCCCTCGTTTCCGCCCTCACGCTCGTCGTGCTCACCTTCAACGCCTGCACCACCGCGCAGCCGCCGCAGCCGTTGCGCGTCCTGCTCATCACCGGCGGTTGCTGCCACGATTACGCGAAGCAGAAGGACATCCTCAAGGCCGGCCTCGAGTCGCGCGCCAACGTTGTCGTCACCCAGGTCCACACCGACGACAAAAGCACCAAGCCCCCGCTCGCCATTTACGGCAACGCGGATTACGCGAAAGGTTTCGACCTCGTGCTCCACGACGAGTGCGCCGCCGCCGTCAGCGATCCCGCCACCATCAAGGCCGTGCTCGCCCCGCACCGCGCGGGCATTCCCGGCGTGAACCTCCACTGCGCGATGCACTGCTACCGCATCGGCAACCCCAACGACAAGGCCACCGCCGGCGAAGAACGCTCCGCGTGGTTCGATTACCTCGGCCTCCAGTCCAGTGGCCACGGCCCGCAGGAGCCCATCGCCATTTCCTTCACGGAGAAAAATCACGCCATCGCGCGCGGCCTCGCCGACTGGACCACGATCAAGGAGGAGCACTACAACAACATCCAGATCTTCCCCACCGCCACCCCCATCGCGCACGGCAAGCAGACCGTCACCGACAGGAAGGACGGCAGCAAAAAGGAAAATGACTACGTCGTCGCGTGGGCCAACGACTACCACGGCACGCGCGTCTTCAGCACCACCATCGGCCACAACAACGAGACCGTGTCCGACGCGCGCTACCTCGACCTCGTCACCCACGGCGTCCTCTGGGCCTGCGGCAAAATCAACCCCGACGGCATGCCCAAACCCGGCTACGGCCCGAAGAAATAACGGTTCCGTCATTCAAAGTTCAAAGTTCAAAGTTCAAGGTTCAAGGTTTCCTCCTGCTCCTTCTCCTCCTCGCCTTCGCCGCTACCGCCGCCACCAAGCCCCTGCGCGCGCTCATGGTCACCGGCGGCTGCTGCCACGATTACGAGAACCAGAAGACCATCCTCTCCGAGGGCATCGCCGCGCGCGCCAACGTCACCTTCACCATCGTCCACGAGGAGGGCCCCGCCGGGAAATCCGACAAGAGCCACCGCATCTCCATTTACGAAAAGGCCGACTGGGCGAAGGGCTACGATGTCGTCCTCCACAACGAATGCTTCGGCGCCGTCACCAACGTCGCCTTCGTCGAGCGCATCGCCAAGGCCCATCACGATGGCACGCCCGCGGTGATGCTCCATTGCTCCACGCACAGCTACCGCATGGCCGGCACCGACGAGTGGCGCCAATGCGTCGGGCAAAAGAGCATGAGCCACGAGAAGAACCGCGACCTCAAGGTCATCAACTTGGCTCCGCTTCATCCCGTGATGATCGGCTTCCCCGCCGAGTGGCTCGACAAGGCCGACGAACTCTACAAGAACGAAATCCTCTACCCCAACTTCGTCCCGCTTGCCAAGGCGTGGGGCGAGGACACGCAGAAGGAGCACAACCTCATTTGGGTGAACACCTACGGCAAGGCAAAGGTCTTCGGCACCACCATGGGCCACGGCAACGCCACCATGAGCGACCCGATCTATCTCGACCTCGTCACGCGCGGCCTCCTCTGGGCCTGCGGCAAACTCAACGACGACGGCTCGCCCAAGCAGGGCTACGGCCCGAAGCAATAATCGGAGCGCAGAGCTCCAGCTCTGCGCGTTCAGCGGGTTGAAGCCAAGAAACATTCAACATTCAACCCCAACGCCGAACTTTCCCCCCTTCCGCGCCTTCGATGTTGGATGTTGAATGTTGAATGTTGGTCATGGCGCGTCCGATGAGACCTCGTCCAGCAGCGCTTTGAGATTCAGGGGCCGCGTGAACATCGCCAGCTTCCCGTCGGCCGTGTGCGGCCAGTCTGCGGGTGGACGATCCCAATACAACTCCACGCCGTTCTGGTCGGGATCGCGCAGGTAAAGGGCCTCGCTCACCCCGTGGTCGCTCGCGCCGTCGAGCGGAATGTCCGCCGCCAACAACCGGCGCAACGCATCCGCGAGCGTGGCGCGCGTCGGATAGAGAATGGCCAGATGAAAAAGCCCCGTGGTGCCGGCGGGCGGTGGCGAACCCCCCAGACTCTCCCACGTGTTGAGGCCGATGTGATGATGATAGCCGCCCGCGGAAATGAACGCCGCGCCGTCGCCGTAGCGTTGCGTCCGCTCGAAGCCCAGCACGCCGCAGTAGAAACGCAGCGCCCGTTCGAGGTCGGCGACTTTCAGATGCACGTGGCCGATGGAGACTTTCGGGTCAATGGATGGGTTGTTCATGAAGACTTTCGTTTACGTGCGACCAGTGGCGACGCCTGACGACGCGGAGCATCCGTGACCGACGCCGCGCGCGGCCACGCTGGCAAACGGTGCCGTGCGCCAGCACCGCGAGGGCCTTGGCCATGTGCAACGCTTCGCGGCCACGCCGGATCAGGTGCTTCGTTCATTTGGTGGGCGGGTGATCGCGATGTTCCACCTTGATGGTCAGGTTGGGCTTGAGGCTGGCCACCGCCGGCAGGACGTGATTCAGCACCTGCTCCGGCGTCATCCGGAATCTCCGGCCACGCGCGCTGACCTTTAGCCAGCCGGTCCGGTCGCGGTAATAACGCTCCGTGAAATTCTTGGTGCCGATCAGGACGACATAGCGGTCATTGGTTAGCTTCATATCAAAAGCACCGGACGACTCCCCGAAACTGCGGACAACGTGTCGAGGATCAACAGTTAGGCCGCGTTGTCATTGTCTCTGAATCAAGGGCCTCATGTGTGCGCTCCAATAACTCGTGAGCGCCTCGAAAACTGCCTCGACATACTCATCGGTCTCGGTCGGAAAAACAACTGGTGGATACCAATCTCGAAACGAACCCATGCCAACCAAACTGAACTGCTGATAAATCTCCGACGCAGTCTGGATGTCCCGGCTCTCCAAGGCGGTGATGCACTGCTCCAATCGCTGAATAAAGAACTCGCCGTGTCGATGCTCTCGGCAAAAGTGTAGAAGCGCACGCGTCGCCTTCAGTGGACCTGCAACGTAGATTTTGGAAGTGGCGGGCACGGTAAAGCGGCCTAACAGGTATTCGACCGCAGATTGCGGTCTAGCAAAGCGGGCATTGGGTAGGTCACGGCGGCAGCCTACTCCCGCAGATGGACCTGTCGAGGCGGTTTCCCCCGTCTCCAGCGGGGCGGACCGGGAAAATATTAAACCGGCAAAAACCGCACGCGGTAGGGCGCGCTGTCCTCAGCGCGCCGCGATGCGGCCGGACGCGTTGGGTTATCCGCGGCGCGGTGAGGACACCGCGCCCTACCTTCTCCTTCACCGCCGCATCGTCGTGAGCATCTGAATTCAACGCAAAGACGCAAAGGCGCAAAGACGCGAAAGGAAACGGGACTCACGGAGCACTCGTGCGTAACTCACCGTTGAGCGGACAGTGAGTTGGCGGCGTGGTCCGGCTTTTCTCTCTTGGCGTCTTTGCGCCTTTGCGCCTTTGCGCCTTTGCGTTAAAAACAGACCGCCTCACTGCGCCGCGCGAATCTCCGCGCGCTCCACGAGGCGCTTGTAGGCCAGGAGGCCATCCACAATCGCGCGCGCCATCTGCCGGAGCTGCCCGGCGTCGGTGATGCGCCGGCGCTCGTCGGGATTGGAAAGGAAACCGCCCTCGATGAGCACCGCCGGCATCTCGGCCGTGCGCAACACGGCGAAGCGCGCGCGGCGCACCCCGCGGTCCTCGAGGCCGAGGTCGCGTTCGAGCCGCTTGTGAATCTGGTAGGCGAGCAGGACGTTTTTCTCGTTGAACTTGTTGCCGGGAAAGTTGCCGTTCTCGGCGCCCTCGCCGCGGGCGTTGGTGGAGCTGGCCTTGGCCGGGGTCAGGCAGTAGGACTCGGCGCCGCGGCCGTCGTTGCCGCCGGCCTGGCCGTTGAAGTGGAGGCTCACGAAAAGGTCCGCGCCGTTTTTCCGCGCGATGGTGTCGCGGTCGCCGAGTTCGATGAAGCGGTCGTCGTTGCGCGTGAGCACGACTTTGAGGCCGGCTTCTTTCAGGAGCGTCTTCACTTCGAGGGCGAGTTGGAGGGTGTAGCGTTTCTCCTGCGCGCTGCCGGCGATGTTGCCGGTGTCCTTGCCGCCGTGGCCGGGGTCGAGGCAGATGGTGCGCACGCGCTGGCCCGGCGAATTTTTCACCGGAAACAAAACCGGCTGGATGGTGGTGGTGAGGTCCTGCACGGAGATGTAGGGCGTGCCGGCGCGCACGGCAAAGGGGACGCTGAGGTAGATGCCGATGCGGTCAATGGAGGCCTTGCGCGAGTCGGCCTCGAACTGGAGGCGCAGGGTGCGGTTGGTGACGATGGCGACCTTGTCCTTCTGGGTCCACGCGGCCTTGAGGCCGTTGGCCACGGCCCAGTCGGCGAGCGGGACGTAGGTGTGGCCGTAGAGTTCGACGTGGGGGAGTTTGCTCAGGGGACTCTGCGCGTGCGCCGCGAGAGCGGACGCGGCGAGGAGCAAAAAAATCGTGAGCAGCCGGAACATGGACGGCGCGGAATGTGGAGTCGGGCCGCGGGCGAATCAAGCACAAGCCTCGCAAAGCCGCGCGCTGAGCCCGGCACCTGCGCCGCACCTTCGGCGGCACTCCCTCTCCTCCGCGCGAAGCGTGGGGGAGAGGGGGCCATCGCGGGAAATTGCAAGACGCGCCGCGACGGATCGCGGATGAACTTCTCCGCGTCCGTTCGCGTCCATTGCTCCAACTTGCCACCATGAAAACCGTCCCGCCCGCCGCCATTTCCGCCTTATGCTCCGCGCTCCTCGCCTTCCTCGCGCTCGCGCCGCGCGCGGACGCCGCCACGTTTCCTGCCGAGCCGATGGAGATCGGGCACGAGCCGCAATTCGTCTTCGATCTTTACACCGTGGACACCACGTGGGGATTGAAACCAAAGGGCGAGCCGGTGAAACGCGTGCTGCACCAGCCGAAGAAGCACGCGGCCAATCCGTTGATCACCGGTGATGACCCGAGCAATCTTTGGGCGCTGCGCGAAGCCGGCGGGAAGTTCCGCATGTGGTATCAGGCCAACGTGAAATACCCGGAGGAAAGCACCAACCCGCGCAACTACTCCGTCTCCGTCGCCTACGCGGAATCCAGGGACGGCGTGCATTGGGAAAAGCCCGCGCTCGATCTGTTCCCCGACGCGAAGAAGTTCAACCTCGCGCGCAACACGGTCATCCACCACCTCGACGCGCCCCAGTGCGGCACCCACGCGCCGCAAATGCTCGAGTTGCCGGAGAAGGACCGCCGCGGCTTCCGTTACGTGATGCACTACCTGATGACCGCCGCGCCGCTCAACGGCATCCATCTGATCGGCTCGCAGGACGGAATTCACTGGGACTTCAAGAGCGACTTGCGCATCGCCAAACTTTCCAGCGACCAGCACAACACGATTCAATACGACGCCGCGCGCGACGAGTATGTGATGTTCTGCCGCTCCAAGCACATCTACCGCGCGCCCGGCCAGACGAAGGAGATGCTCAGCAGCGGCGAATCCCGCCGCGGCCTCTCGCGCATGAGCAGCAAGGAACTCTGGACCGAGTGGAACGTCCGCCCGCAGACCATCCTCATGCCCGACGAGCGCGACGCCGAGTTGGGCTACAATTATTTCATGGCCATGCCCGTGCATCAGCACGCGGGAATCTGGTGGGGCCATCTCGCGCCGTTCCTGTGGAACGATCTCTACGCGAGTGAAATTGCCTGGAGCCGCGACGGCTGGAACTTCGAGCGACTACCCGCGCGCCAACACCTCATCGAATTCGGCCCGGCGGGCGCGTGGGATCACTCGATGGTCGTCGGCACCGCGCGCTGGGTCGAGGTCGGCGACGAATGGTGGATTTACTACGCCGGCTTCGACGGCGCGCACGACGACCCCAAGGCCCGCACCGGCGCCATCGGCCTCGCGACGCTGCGCAAGGAAGGCTTCGTATCGCAGCACGGCCCCAAGACGGGCGGCGTGGTCTGCACCCGCGCACTTCGCTGGCCCGGCGGCGCGCTGCTCGTGAACGCGGACGCGCACGCGGGCGAAATGAAAGTGCGCGTGTCAGATGAATTGCGGAAGCCGATCAAGGGTTTCAATTACGACGATGCCCCCGCGTTCACCGGCGACAACGTCGCGCACGAAGTGAAGTGGAACAGCAAATCCCTCGACGAACTCAAAGGCAAAGTCATCCGGCTGGAGTTCCAGTTGAAGGACGCCGACCTCTATACGTTCCGCGCGGGGGACAAGTGAGCGCGTGCGCATTGAACGGCCATCTTATCCGTGTGCATCCGTGTCCATCCGTGGTTAAAATTCCGACCATGAAACCCCGCGTTGTCCTCTGGACCTTGGCCCTTCTCTTGAGCTTTGAGCTTTGCCCTTTGAGCTTCGCCGCCGGCGGCGCGCCGCGCTTCGTGCTGGCGTGGGGCCAGAAAGGAATCGGGCCGGGAGAGTTTCGTTCGCCCATCGGCATCGCCATCAGCCGGCGCGACATCATCGTGGTCGCGGAGTTCAACAACAGCCGCGTGCAGAAGTTCGACACGAGCGGGAACTATCTCGGCCAGTTCCCGTGCGTGATCAATCCCGGCGGCATCGCGGTGAACGACCGCGAGGAAATTTTCGTCACCTCGATGACCACGCCGGAGGTTTGCGTTTACGATCTCAACGGCATGCCGCTGCGCAAATGGGGCAAGGCCGGCAAGGGCGACGGCGAGTTCGACAAACTCGGCGGCCTCGCCCTCGGCCCCGACGGCGCGCTCTACGTCGCCGATCAGGGCAACCACCGCGTGCAACGCTTCACGGGCGACGGAAAATTTCTTTCGAGCTTCGGCGGCCACGGCACCGCGCCGGGCCAGTTCGGCGGCGGCGACAAATTCGGCAGCCGTTTCGGCGGCCCGCACTTCCTCGCCTTCGACGCGCGCGGGAACATTTACACCACCGAGTCGCACGACGGTCGCATCCAGCGGCTCACTCCCGAGGGAAAACCACTCATCGCGTGGGGCAGCAACAGCAAAGACCCCGGCGGTTTCGGTGGACGCGAAAAACCCACGCGCACTCCCCTGCCCGGCCCCATCGGCGTGTTGGTGGACCGCCGCGGCCGCGTGTGGGCGGGCGCGACGAACAGCCGCGTGCAGCTTTTCACGCTGGACGGAAAATTTCTCCTGAGCCTCAACGACGCGGAAGGCGACGCACCCGGCCAGTTCCACCTGCCGCACGCGATGGCCGCGGACAGCCACGGTTTCATTTACGTGGTGGACGCGTCGAACCAGCGCATCCAAAAGTTTTCGCCCTGAACCGGCGGCGGCGCTTCTCGGCCGCCGCGTTCAACGGCGAAGAATGCCGCTGACGAATTCGCTCAGCGCCTTCGTCGCCGGATCAGCGGGCAGGCCGAGATCGTCGTTGAGTTTTACGTGCCACGTGTCTTTCGCGCCGAAGATTTTCGCGGGGACGCCGGCCTCCTTCAGCACGTTGCCGAGTCGCTGGGCCTGCGCGGTCGTGTCGGGATGTGCGGCAACGTGGAGGATCAGGAACGGCGGGATGCCCTTGCCCTTCGCGACGTGCGTGACGGCGGAGAAGTCTTTGTGATTCTCGGGCGCGTTGCCGAACTTCTCGCGATGCCCGTTCACGCGTGGCGGCAGGTGGTGCACGCGCAGCCGCGTCTCCGCCGTCTCGATGATCGCCGGCACGTCGTAAGTGTCGCCGTCCACGGGCACGCAGCCGATGAGCGTGTCGAACGAAACGCCCTCGGCCTTCAAGTAGCGATCGTCGGTGCAGATGAGCGCCGCGAGTTGCGCACCCGCCGAGTGTCCGCCCACGAGCACGCTCTTCGGATCGCCACCATATTCGGCGATGTGCTTGTTCACCCAGCCGAACGCCTTCGCGACATCGCGCGTGAGCGTCCCCATGTCCGCCTCCGGTATCAGCCGGTAGTTGATCGAGACGAAGACGATCCCCCGATCCATGAACCATTGCGGCTTGAGCTTCACGTCGGTTTTGTCGCCCTGAGCCCAACCGCCACCGTGTATCCAAAACACCACCGGCAGATTCTTCGCGCCGGCGGGCGAATAAACATCGAGCGTCTGCCGCGGCCCGGCCGGCTCGGCGTAGGGGAGGTCGCGTTTGATGTTCTGCGCCGTCGCAGTGGACACGAGCGCGAGGGAGAGAAAGAGGGCGATGTTTTTCATGGGCTGTTGGACCGAAGGCTAGTGGAGCACCCTGCGCTCTGCAATTGGGGCTTTTCAATCCCACCGCCCCGGTCAAACAATCGCCGCTCACTCAACATGATCATTTACGGAACCGCCCTACTCGCCGTCTGCCACCTGCTGGGAATCGTTCTCGGCGATCTGCTCGGCGCCGCGCTGGGGATGAAGACCAATGTGGGCGGGGTCGGCATCGCGATGCTGCTGCTGATCGTGATGCGGTTGAATCTGCACCGGATCGGACGGTTGTCCGCCACGTCGGAGGGCGGCGTGAATTATTGGGGCGCGATTTACATCCCGGTCGTGGTGGCGATGGCGATGCAGCAAAATGTGGTCGCGGCGTTGCGCGGCGGACCGGTGGCGCTGATCGCGGCGGTCGGGAGCGTGCTCGTGTGTGCGTTGTTCGTGTCGTTCATCAACCGGATGGAACCGCCGCACGCGGAGCCGGAAAACAAATCAGAATAATTCGCCATGTGGGAGATTCTTGAAAAAGCCGCGAAGGAGAACGGACTCGTAGCCGCGTTCGCGATCGTGGGTCTGGTGGTGCTCGCGTCGGGCTTGATCTCGCGCAAGCTGACCTTCGGCCGCGTGCAAGGCTCGGCCATCGCCATTCTTATCGGCCTCGCGTTGGCGTATGTCGGCGGGAAGATGTCGGGCGGAACGAAGGGGCTGGCGGACCTCGCGCTCTTCAGCGGCGTCGGTCTGATGGGCGGCAACATGCTGCGCGACTTCGCCATCGTGGCCACGGCGTTTGAAGTGCATCCCGAGGAAGCGCGGCGCGCGGGCTGGATCGGCGCGATCGCATTGCTGCTCGGCACGGTGTTGCCGTTCATCGTCGGCGTGGGCGTGGCGTGGGCGTTCGGGTATCGCGATGCCGTGAGCCTCACGACCATCGGCGCGGGCGCGATCACCTACATCGTCGGGCCGGTGACGGGCACCGCGATCGGCGCGAGTTCGGATGTGATGGCGTTGAGCATTGCGACGGGCGTCATCAAGGCAATCATCGTGATGGTCACGACGCCGGTGGCCGCGAAATTCATGCGCCTGAAAACCCCGCGCTCCGCGATGGTCTTTGGCGGACTCGCCGGCACGGTGAGCGGCGTGACGGCCGGACTCGCCGCGACGGATCGCAAGCTCGTGCCCTACGGTGCGCTGGTCGCCACGTTTCACACCGGCATCGGATGTTTGCTCGGGCCGTCGGTGTTGTTCTTCGCCGTGAAGGCCATTTTTGGAAACTGACCCATGCTCGAACTCCCCCTCATCGCCCGCGCCCGTGCACACGCGAACTCCGTCGCCTTCCGCAGCGCGAAGACGTCGCACACTTACCAACAACTGCTCGACCGCTCGGCCATGCTCGCGACAGCGCTGCTCGGTGACGCCGCGGATTTGAACGAGGCGCGCGTCGCGCTGCTCGTCGCGCCGGGGCCGGAATACGTCGCCGCGCAATGGGCCATCTGGCGCGCGGGCGGAATCAAGGTGCCCATCTGCCTCTCCGCCACCGAGCCCGAGTGGGAATATTCGCTCACCGACTCCGGCGCGAGCGCGGTCGTGGCGGATGCGACGATGGCGGGAAAGATTGAGCCGCTGTGCAAACGGCTCGGCGTGCGGTTGGTGAACGTTGACGCGATCACCTCCGCGCCGGCGAGGAAGCTGCCCGAGATTTCCCCCGATCGCCGCGCGATGATTCTCTACACCAGCGGCACCACGAGCAAACCCAAGGGCGTCGTCACCACGCACGCGAACATCCAGGCGCAGATCGAGAGCCTCGTGACCGCGTGGGAGTGGAGCGCGCCGGATCGCATCCCGCTGTTCCTGCCGATGCACCACATTCACGGCATCATCAATGTGACGTGCTGCGCACTGTGGAGCGGCGCGACCATCGAGCCGTTTGTGAAGTTCGACACCGCCACGATCCTCGACCGCGTGCGCGCGGATGCCTACACGGTCTTCATGGCTGTGCCGACGATTTACGTGAAGCTCATCCAGTCTCTCGAAGCCGCGTCGCCGGAGGACCGCACGGCGTTCGTCGCGGGTTTCAAAAAGATGCGGCTGATGGTCTCCGGCTCCGCGGCGTTGCCCGCGAGCGTGCATGAGCAATGGACCGCGCTCACCGGCCAGAAACTCCTCGAACGCTACGGCATGACCGAGATCGGCATGGCGCTCTCGAATCCGTTGCGCGGCGAGCGCCGCCCCGGTGCGGTCGGCGTCGCGTTGCCCGGCGTGGAAGTGCGGCTCAAGTCCGAGTCCGGCGCCATCGTCACGCGCGAGGACGAGCCCGGCGAAATCCAAGTGCGCGGCCCCGGCGTGTTCCGCGCCTATTGGAACCGCCCCGAGGCCAGCGCCGAGTCGTTCGACGATGGCTGGTTTCGCACCGGCGACATGGCGGTGCGCGAGCGCGGCTACTTCCGCATCATGGGCCGCCTCTCCGTGGACATCATCAAGAGCGGCGGCTACAAGCTCAGCGCGCTCGAGATCGAAGCCGCGCTGCTGGAGCATCCCGACATTCGCGAGTGCGCCGTCATCGGCGTGCCCGATGCGACTTGGGGCGAAGTGGTCGCCGCCGCCGTGGTGCTCGCCGAAGGTGTCACACTCGAACTCCCCGCGTTGCGCGAGTGGTGCCGTGAAAAACTTTCCAACTACAAAATCCCCCAGCGCCTCCTCGTCGTGAAGGAACTTCCCCGAAACGCCATGGGCAAGGTCACCAAGCCGGCGCTACAGACGATGTCTTAGTCAACGGAGCCCAAACAAGCGCCGTAGCCCGTTCGATCAGGGACTCGCGTAGCTCGTCCCTCCGAATCCGTGAGCATCCGTGTCATCCGTGGTTCACTTCACTTCATTTGCTTTCGCCAGCTCGCCGAGCATCTCCAGCAGGTTCTTCACGAGGATCACCGAGGTGTCCTCCTGCACGACGTTCGTGCCGAGCCACGTCTCGTAGCCGCCGAGCAGGTGATGCTCGGGCGTGGGCAGGTAGCCGTGGCGCGCGTTGGCGAGGCCGATGACCATCGTGCGCGGAAACGGACTGCGCTGCTTCAGCTCCAGCCCGATCTCGACGAACGTCTCGAACGGAATGCCGCACACCGCGAAGTCGCCAATGCGGATGGCCTGGAGAATCACCGTGATCGTGTCCTCCTTGCGCTCGGCGGCGTTGATGATGTTGCGGGCGTAATTCTCCGCGAGGCGCGGGAGCTTTTCCTTCTCGGCGGGGTCCTTGATCGCGATCACCTTTTTGGCCGAGGCGACCTGCTCAGCAGTGGGCCGGCGATATTTCAGAACGATCTCGCGCTGCACCATGCCGAGGCGCGCGTTGGCGTCGTGCTTTTCGATTTTCCGCTGCGCGAGCCACGCGGTGTCGGCGGCTTTTCCCGCGACGATGCGGATCTGCTCGAACGGCTCGCGCGGCGGGCGGTTGACGAGGAACGGGATGTTGTTGATGTCGCCCGAGGTGCCGTTGGACATCATCGCCACGAAGCCCTCGTCGCCGTGCACGCGCGAAGGCATCAGGCGCGCGAACTCGCCGTAGTAATCGGCGGACATCAAACCCTCGGGCGAACCGCCGACGTAGTGCAGCGAGTAATTGGCGAAGAGCGCGAGCGGCTTGCGCTTTGCGTCCTGCACGGACAGCACCGTGATGTCGGGATCGGTCGGGCCGGCGGGGCGTTCCAGCGTGGCGGGATCGGTGCCGGGATTCATTTTCACCTTGTCGTATTTGCCATAGGGATTGAGCGGCATCTTGCCGGGCTTGAGATACCAGCGGCGGTTGAACACCTCGTCCGGCAACGGATGCGCCGCCGCGCCGACCGCCGCCGGCCGCAGCTTGCCGTGCGCTTGAATGATGGACTCGGCGATGCCCTCGACGAGCAACTGGCGATACGCAAAACCGTTCTTGTCGCTCTCTCGCGCATTCGACGACGGCCCCGTGTGCGTGTGCGTGGACGAGATGAGCATGCGATCCACGGGAATGCCGGTGCGCTTGGAGGCGATGGCCTTCGCGTCAGCGGTCGTCTCGCTGGCGAGGCCGAGATTGTCCACCACGACCATCGCGAGCGTGGTCTTGCCGTCATCGAGCACGAGAGCGCGCGCGTGCAATGGGTCATTCGCGCCCGAGGCCGGGTTCGCGCTGAAGCCGCCGGGCATGTTCAGGGGAAATTGCTTTGGCGTGATGTCCGTGGCCGCAGCGCCTGCGCGGAGCGAAGCGGCGGGCTTCTTCGCATCGGCGGCGTGCGCGATGGCGAGCGGAGTCAGGAGCAGGAGAGCGAGCAGGGTTTTCATGCGTGTTCAACTGACGAAGTTCGCCCGCGACACCCTCAACGCATTTTCGCCGAGAATTTTCCGGATGGTCTCGTCACTGTGGCCGCGCTGGACCATGCCGACGGTGAAGAGCGGCCAGTTGGTCCACGCGAGGCTCTGCTCGGCGTGCGGCTTGGGGCGATAGTCATCCACGGGCCAGAGGTGCTCCCACTTCGCGGCGGAACCGGTGCTGGTGCGCTTGGGAATCTTCGCACGCTCGGCCTCGTCGTTGCGCGAGACGTAGGAAATGTCGGGACCGATGGCCACGTGCTCAGAGCCAAACTTTTTCACCGCGTAATCAATGTGGTCGAGGAACGCGCCGATGTCCCCTGCCCCGCCGAGGAAGCGCGGGATGCAGCAGATGCCGATGAGCCCGCCGGTGTCGCAGATGGCCTTCACCGTTTCGTCCGGCTTGCCGCGGAAATGTTTGTAGAGCCCGGCGCACGTCGTGTGGCTCGCGACCATCGGTCGCTTCGAGGCCTTCGCGGCGTCGAGGCTGGTGCGCCAGCCCGAGTGTGCCACGTCCACGATGACACCGAGGCGGTTCATTTCGGCGACGACTGCATGACCGAAGTCGGAGAGGCCGCCGTCGTTCGCCTCGCCCGCGCCGTCGCCGATGGGATTCCGGCGGTTGTAAGTCAGGTGCATCATGCGCACGCCGAGTTCCTGAAAAATGCGGATGAGACGAAGCTCGTCGCGGACGCTCTCCCATTGCTGGCGCAGCGGCACGCCGTTGGTCGTGAAGTAGAGGCAGAGCTTGCCGGCCTTCTTCGCCGCGGCGATGTCGTCGGGCTTGGTGGCCTTGAAACAATCCTCGCGTCCGAGATCCGTTGCGAACGTGAAACGCGCCAGCCGCTTGAT